>NZ_JAQPOK010000098.1 GCF_030068445.1 Roseofilum halophilum BLCC-M91
CACTCCAGTCAGATTAAAGAATTCGAGGAGTGCGGGCATCTTGCCCGCTAGTTTAACTCCAGTAATATCAAATAATTGAGGGAGTGCGGGCATCTTGCCCGCTAGTTTAACTCATTTTCATGTCCGCTTGCGGAAACCGGACTTGATATAACGAATTAGCCCAAAGCAGTGCAAAATAACTGCCTCCCCTCTATAACCAGAAGGGGACAGTTATTTTCGAGTTTATCCTGTAGCCACAGCTATCTTAGCTCACCCTCTTCTGGGATATGGTAACCATGACTACGGGGATCGAACGGGATTGGAAAAAAGATTTAAAAACTTGATTCTAGGGGTAAGAGGAGTCGGGAGGGAGAAGCGTCACCGGATTGAAGGGTGAAGGTAATCACCTGAGCATCAATTAAACGGCTTTGGGCCCCACATTGTCCTGTACCCGGATTCACCGGGTAAGCAGGGAAACAAGCGCCACTTAAACTTAAACGCAGACTACTACCGATAGGTAATTGTATACAAACCGATTGCAGGTGAACTTTTAGGGGGATTTGGGGTTCTGTGACACAGAGATAGCCTTGAGTAAAGTTATAAACTCTACCATCCGGTTTAACTTCGGAGAGGATGGCGCACAGGTCAAAGCTGTGAGTCGAGGCTTGGGCATAGACTTCGACGATCGCCTCTCCTAAAATACAGACCGGTTCCGTTAATGGTTCGCTGGTATAGGTTACGGTATCCGTGCGGCATTCGAGCAGGGAGCGATCGCAAGCTCCAAAGGGACTATACACATGGCCCCCCAAAGCGGGAAAGGGTCTCCAGGGATCGTGAACCCAGCGATCCACACTGTCACTAGGGGGCGGATTTTCAATTAAAAAGCCCTCCTTATCGCTGATATTGGCCAGTCCCGTACTAGAGAGATAATAGGATTTTGGGGAATGGGAGGGCCATTGAGAGAGCGATCGCCATCGGTTACTGCCCATCTCAAACACCGAAATGGGAGGCATATCTAAGCGTCCCGTATCCTGACCCTTGAGAAACTGATTAAACCAATTCACCTGCATCAGATCGATGGGACTGCCTGCGGCCGCCCCATAATCCAATTCTCCCACCTTACGCCCCCAAGGGAGATGGGCCCAGGGGCCAACGATCAGATGTTGGGGATAACTACTGTGCCCGGCCAGCTCCTGATACCAGCGCAACGTGCCCCGCAGATAGGGATCGAACCAACCGCCAATATGGAGCATGGGTAAATCCACAGCCTCTAACTTCGGCGACAATTCTTGCCAATACTCATCCGATTCCGAATGCTCTAACCAGCGATAATAAAAGGCATCGGGGCAATATTTCCGCAGGGTTTCATCTAAGCGCGGTTCTCGGCCATGGATGGGAAGATTTCGGGAGGCACTGTAGAGAATTTGGTGGGCGATCGCATCTTTCTTTAATCGTGCCGTTTCCGCCGCCAATTGCAGGGCCCAACCTAAATTACCCGCTAAACAAAAAGCTCCCCCTTCATAGGCCCAATCGGCGTATAAATCATAGGCAATCATCGCCGGACACAGGGTTTTCAGTGCTTTCGGTTTAGCCGAGGCCGCATACAATTGGGTCATTCCCTGATAGGAAAACCCATACATTCCCACCTCTCCCGTACTTCCAGGCAATTGGGCCGCCCAATTAATCGTATCTATCCCATCTTCGACTTCATGGGTAAACAAGTGGAATTCCCCTTGGGAGGTTCCCCGACCGCGCACATCTTGAATGACCACAATATAGCCATGGGCCGCATACCATTCGGGGTGAGCATAGACCACCGTCGAGGCAATTTCCCGGCCATAGGGTTGCCGCATGAGTAGCACCGGATAGGGGCCATCTCCTTGGGGTTGATAAATATCGGCATCGAGTCTGACTCCATCACGGGTCATTAGGGATGCGGTTTGTTTGGGACGCAGAGTTAACATAAGTGCCGGGAAAAGTTACGACTGAGGAACAGTGCGATCGCTACACCTAATAAATAGTGTAGGGTGTTGTTCTTATAAAAAGTTGAAAGTTATTCTTGTTGCTCCTCTTGTACCGGTAAGAGAAGCTTTATATTCTCTAGAAGTTCTGGAATGCTCGTTTGGGTGATTTCCCAAACTTGAGAAAGATCAATCTGTCGGTAGTCGTGGACACATTTATCGCGCATTCCGGCAATTTGTCGCCAAGGGATATGGGGATTTTGCTGCCGGAGTTGGGTGGAAAGTTTTTTAGTGGCTTCTCCAATAATAGTAATGCTGTAGAGAATCGCTTTTTGGGCTTTCAGGTCAGTCAGGAATGTAGCTTCGTCCATGTCTTGAACAAAGTTAATGATATCTTGGGCATTTTGGGCAATATCAAGCAGATAGAAGGGATCGCGATTCATAGATGACCTGATAATGGTTGAGAATTTCCTGACGGCGAAGCCAGTTCCGGTCTTGTTCAACGGCTTTTTTACTGACGAGATCGACGTTTCGGTTGAGTAGGTCTTGCAGTTGGTATTCAAGTCCAACAAAGTCTAGTAGGCTAATTTTGCAGTGGGGGGCAAAGGTGACCAGGATATCGATATCGCTGTCAGGGCGGAAGTCATCACGGAGGATGGAGCCAAACAAGGCCAACTCAATGATTTGGGCATTCTGGCAGAATGCCTGGAGTTGCTCGGCAGTGATATCTAGACGTTGATAGAGGATTTCAATATTCATACACGCCAGTATAGCGATCGCTGTTACTGTAGGGTTGGCAAGCGGATTGAACTCAACTTCACCTTCCTCATTCTACCTTGCCCACCCTACCCAACTGAGTTTGCAGTGAATTTAGATTAAGATGAAAATTTTATTGGTAGAAGACGATCGCCGTATTGCCGAAGCCTTAGCAGAAGCCCTAAGCGATCGCCACTATACGGTTGATATGGCCGAAGATGGGGAATTAGGCTGGGCGTTTGTAGAGTCAGCCCCCTACGATCTCATTCTTTTAGATGTGATGCTCCCCAAACTCGATGGCATTCAATTTTGTCAGCGACTGCGACAAAAAGGCTATACCATTCCCGTCCTCATGCTCACCGCTAGAGATACTAGCACGGATAAAGTGATGGGTTTAGATGCGGGAGCGGATGATTATGTGGTTAAACCCTTTGATTTACCAGAACTCATGGCACGGATAAGGGCACTTTTGCGCCGCAATCATGATATTTTACCGCCGATCCTGGAATGGGGAGAACTGCAACTTGACCCCAATACCTGTAAGGTGGAATATGCAGGGCAACTGCTGCAACTTACGCCGAAAGAGTATAGTTTATTAGAATTATTTCTTCGCAGCCATGGCCGGTGTTTAAGTCGGAGTATGATTTTAGATCAAGTCTGGTGTTTTGAAGAACAACCAGGGGAAGAAACGGTAAAAGTTCATTTACGCTCTTTGCGGCAAAAATTAAAGGCTGCGGGAGCGCCTGCGAATTATATTGAAACGGTTTATGGCTTGGGATACCGACTCAATCAAAATATCTAAGCGTCCGTTTAATCGTTTGCGCTGGCGGTTGTTGCTGTCCTATTTAGGGGTGATGATAGCAATTTTGGGCAGTTCAACTCTGGCGGTTTATGAGTTTTTTGCCAATAGTTTATATGCCCAGTTAGATCGTCAATTGTTGACGTTGGCGGATGCTGGGGTGCATGGTTTAGAGGCGGTTAAGGAGGGATATGAGGATGATGAGGATGATGAGGATGATGAGGATCATCATGATTATGAGGATCATCATGATTATGAGGCGATCGCCCCTCGGTTAGATAATGATGGAGATCTCGATATTCCCTGGCAAAATTTTCGCCAACCCGCTCAAGGGATTGAATGGTTTGATGAACGGGGTAACCTTTTGGCTCGACAAGGGCTGATTTTTCCCTCTGCTCCCCTGGTTACCCGTACTTCTAATGAGGGTTCTGGACATACAGTTAACGGTGGTATTCGTACCCTGACTTGGGTTGCCCATGAGCAGGATGAGGAAGATCTCGACATTGAAGGCTATGTGCGCGTCAGTCAATCTACGGAAGCGGTGGAGGAGGTGCTGGTAAAGTTGCGCTGGGGGATGCTGTTAGGGGGGGCGATCGCCGCCAGTTTAACCGCAGTCGGAGGCATGTGGTTAACCGATCAAGCCCTCAAACCCATTGAAGCCAGCTTTAACCAACTCAAACAGTTTACCGCCGATGCCTCCCATGAATTGCGATCGCCCCTAACTGCCATCAAAACCTCCGTCGATGTCATGCTCTCCCATCCAGAGCGCATCCATCCTGCCGATGTCAAAAAATTTGAGGCGATCGCCAGCGCTCTCAAGCAAATGACACGCCTTGTCGAAGATCTCCTCATCCTAGCTCGCACCGATCAAAGCAGCCATCCCAGTCAATGGGTAAACCTACCCCTCGAAGAACTCTTAGAAGACTTAATCGACTTATGGCTACCCCAAGCCGAAGCTAAAGACATTATCCTCCGAGCCGATGCGATCGCGCCAGCGATGCGGAGCATTATCGCCCCAGTCACCATCCAAGGAGATCCCTTTTTATTACAGCGCCTCTTTGCCAATCTCCTCGAAAACGCCTTAAACTACACCCCCCCAGGGGGAAAAGTCACCCTTTCCCTAGAGCAACAAGAAGACTGGATCGCCGTCTCCATCCAGGATACCGGCATCGGTATTGCCCCCGAACACCTGCCCCTCGTCTTCGATCGCCTCTGGAGAGCCGACAAAGCCCGCACCCGTCGCGCAGGCGGTTCCGGCTTAGGTTTGGCGATCGCCAAAAGCATCGCCGAGCAACATCAAGGACAAATTCTAGTCACCAGTCAATTAAATGTAGGCAGTTGTTTCCAAGTCCTTCTGCCCATTCATTTCTAACCCTTTCCGAGTTTTTTACCTTTCATCCCTAAAGTGAATCCTAGGTCACATATTAGAGGATGAACCCCATGAATCAACGCACCTTTCGCACCATCCATCGTAAAGTTGCCCCCATCTTATTT
Source organism: Roseofilum halophilum BLCC-M91 (assembly GCF_030068445.1). Taxonomy (GTDB): domain Bacteria; phylum Cyanobacteriota; class Cyanobacteriia; order Cyanobacteriales; family Desertifilaceae; genus Roseofilum; species Roseofilum halophilum. Next base: position 4,990 of record NZ_JAQPOK010000098.1, read on the forward strand.
TTACCCCTAATGATTTCCGCCTTAAGCGGCATCGGTTACCGGTTAGGAAAAAGCTGGTTTGGCATGTCTGGAGAAACTGCCGATATTTTCATGATCTTCCATCAAGGAGAATATCTCGGCGATGCACTCAAACCCATCTATGTGTTACTCCTAGGCATCGGTTTAATCGGCATGATTATCACCGGCGTAACCATGAGCCGATTTTGGCAACCTTCCAACCCCAAAGCCTCCAGTTCCCTACCCGCCTTTCGCCAAATTCACCGCAAATTCGCCCCCATCATCTTTCTGCCCTTAGCCCTCAGTGCATTTACCGGCATCTTCTATCGCATAGGCAAAAGTTGGTTCGGCATGTCTTCCGAGCAAGCCGAAATTTTTATGGAAATTCACCAAGGCGAATATTTTGGCGACTTCGGTAAACCCATTTATGTGCTTTTAGTCGGGTTAGGATTAATTGCCATGTTAGCCACAGGCATTAAGATGACCGGTATTTTTCGCCAACGTCGTCCCCAAGAGTAACTCAAATTTCCCCTTTTTATCTGCTGGCTAAAATTGACCCATTTTGCCTCTATGTCTGTTGACAATCCACTTAAGCTAAGATGAGAGAATCCACCTGTACATCAGGCTTGTCAACTAGAAAGATGGTTTATTCATAGAGGTTAACTGCCATGGCGCAGGATAGAAGAGCCAAATCCAAATCGTCAATTCGTCCCCCATCTCAGAGTATCTTAAGGCAACGGCTAAATGATAGCCAATGGACTCGATTTATCAGCGAACTTTTGGGGAATAGCGGTCATTTTCTCATCGTTAAAATCTTAACTGATATCATCTTGGATGGCTGGTTAGATTTTATTCATGACCCGACGGAATATATCCTAATTGCTGCCATGATGGTGCAAACTTGGTATTTGTCTCGACCCAATTCCCATCGGTTATGGGGCAATATTCTAGGCGTTTCTATTTACACTATTATTGATGTGCCCGCAGACGGTTTAGGCTTTTTCCAAGATTATATTCATATCATTTTCTGGTCGTTTTCTTTAATCATTGCTATCCTACAGCACCTGCGGTTTCAGGGGAATAAAAATCGACAAAATTGGATTATTCCCTTAGAAAGTTTAGCTCGCAGTGGCATGGTGGTGGCTTTCTATGTGGCTGTAGAAGTTAAGTCCTATGAACTGCCACTCTATTTTGAGTTAACCTCTAATTTTTGGGAAGAAAGATCTCATATTTTCTTAGTCGTTAGTATGCTATTGGTGGGGATACTATTAGGCTTGCAATCTTTACAAATTACCAAACAACGAGAAGAACTGCAAGAGACCGCCAAACTCTTAGGGAATATGGCAGAATGGGGCATGGGCGCTCATGTGGTGGAAACTGCCCTGAGCAATCCAGAGGCTTTAGCGTTTCAAAAGTGCGATCGCACCATTATCTTTATGGATATTCGCGGCTTTACCCATTGGTGCGAAACCACCTCACCCGATTTAGTCGCCTCCGTTCTCAATCAATATTATACTCAGGTTGAACCGGCTGCCTCTCGCTATCAACCCCTAAAAATCAGCTTTACCGCCGATGAAGTCATGGCCATTTATGCCACTCCAGGACAAGGCATTGCCGCCGCTCAAGCCATGCAAAAAGCGGCCTTAAACATCCTCACTCCCTATCATATTGGTGCAGGATGTGCCGTCCATTGTGGTCAAGTTACGGAAGGCTTATTTGGCAGTCAAGATGTACGCACTTATACTGTAATTGGAGATGTAGTTAACACAGCAAAACGCTTAGAAAGTGCTACCCCAGCCGGAGAAATTACCATTTCTGATGCTGTCTATCATGCCATGAGTCAAGATTTAAAAGTTCAACCCTGTGAACCCATCAGCGCTAAAGGCAAATCGGAGAAATTAATCGCTTGGCGATTGGGGTAATACAGTGCAAAGGGCTGTAAATGCCTCATATCAAGTCCGTTTTTAAATTTTTAATTGATAATCCCTTCAAAGAGGGCAGAATAGTCATCATCGAAATGGCCGCGATCGCCAGATTTTTCCAATATTTTGCAGATCCCTTCGAGTAAACTGGCATCTAATCCCAGATCCTTGGCGGTTTGCAGAAATAAGCGGGTATCTTTGAGCAAATGTTTAACGGGGAAATTGGGGTTACTGTACTGATGATCGAGCATCCGTTGCAGCTTTTTATCAAAGGTGGGAGCATAGAGGGCACTTTGGCGCACCAGTTGCATGAAGGCTTCTGTGTTAATTCCTTCCTGTTGAATCAGGTGTAAACTCAGGGCAAAGGCTGTGGTTAGGGAGGCAATCAACTGGTTCATGGCTAATTTTACCGTGGCGGCACTGCCCACAGGCCCGAGGTGGAGCGGTTCTGGGCCAAAAGTTTGCAAGAGGGTTAGCCAGGTTTGAAAGTCCGCTTCGGATGCACCCACCATCACTATTAGCATCCCTTTTTTTACTTCCGGAATACTGCCCAATACGGGCGCTTCTAAGTAGGTTCCCCCCGCTTGACAAATCTGTTGATCTAGGGTTTTGGTTTCTGTGGGGGCAATAGTTCCCATCTGGATAATGGTGTGGCCTTCTAATCCTGATTGGGTGGTAGGATTGAGGAGAACCTCGGCGATCGCCTCAGCATTGGTGAGCATCAGTAGCGTAGAGTCCGATGATTCTAGCACTTCGAGGGGAGAGGAGGCTATTTTCACACCCGCTTCTGCTAAAGGTTTAAGCTTCTCTGGTGTACGATTATAGGCAGTGACCTGATATCCGGATGCTTGTAATTTCAGGGCCATGGGGCCGCCCATCAGTCCTGTGCCTATGATACCGACTCTCACAAGTGTCCTCCTCAGTTCCGTTTGATTCTCGACTTTTCTGTGACCTATGGCTCATTATAGCGATCGCGAAGCCCATATTCCCTTTGACCGCCATCATCTGATTGACTTATGTCTGCGAGATGGCAAGCTTCCCAAGGGCGATCGGGAAAAATTCCGCCAATTTTGTCAGCTTCTATCCGCCTATTATCATTTTCACTTCCATGGAATTTTAGAAGATCTCAAAGACTACTATACACCCTTTAACCCCTATGAAAAACTCTCCGAATTTCAGCGCTTCACGGCCGCCGATCGGCAGCAGATGGAAGCAGACTTCTTTAACTATTTTGAGCAAGTTTTAGAACGGGCCAATTATTTCCCTCTATCCCAAGAAACTCTAGAGAAAGCATTTGACCAACGCTCCCTGATTGAACTGAAAACCGATATTAATTTTAAAGACTTCGATCGAATGCTCTTCTATTGTCAGGGAGACATTTATGAGCTAATTACCCGTAAGAAATGGTGGTTTCGCACCGTTACCGAAACTCTGGATATCTTCGAGCGGGTTGTCGTGGCCATCAAATTCAAAGATGAGTCCTATTTTGCCGAAGCTGAAAACCTCAAATTTACTCCGGGCAAAATTTATCTGTTTTATTATCAAAATGTTCCTAAATTTGACTTAGAGTTCCTCTTCCCCAATGTCAAAGTGAGCATGACCTGGAAAGACCGACTTATCCTCATTGCATCAGCCATTGGTGCAGCCATCCCCCTGATGATCAAGATTTTACCCCAAGTGGTCATTATTGTCGGTGTTATCCTATTTTTCACGGGTACTTTTCCGGGAATGGAAGAGATGAAAGCAGATGAAGAAGAGGTGCGAAATTTAACTCCAGCATTGTTGGCGACCCTCTCCCTTTTGCTGGCGTTTGGGGGATTTGCATTTAAGCAATATAATAGCTACAAAAACAAGAAAATTAAGTTTCAGAAAAAAGTGACTGAAACCCTCTTTTTTAAGAACTTAGCCAATAATACCAGCGTTTTTCATGCCCTGATTGATGTCGCCGAAGAAGAAGAGTGTAAAGAGATTATGTTAGTCTACTATCATTTGCTGACGAGTGGCAAAGCCATGACTCCAGAAGACTTAGACGATCGGATTGAAACCTGGATGGAAAAAACTTGGAATTGTCGCATCGATTTTGATATTAATGGCCCCCTGAATAACTTATACAATATTCGCGGAAAATTAAACAATATGCAGGGTAAACTTCAATCGGATATTCCGTTATTAAGCTATGATGAGTGGGGCAAGTGTCAAGTTAGATCCTTAGATGATTCCTTGGAAATCTTAGATTATTTATGGGACAATGCCTTTCGTTATAGTCATGACTAGGAGGGAATAGGGAATAGGGAATGGGGGAATAGGGGAACAATTCAGATACCAATTACCTATTACCAATTACCCAAGATATGAATACCAATACTTGTTTATCCGTTCATCAAATTGGGCGCAAAATTCAAGACAAATGGCTATGGAGAAACTTAACCTTTAGCCTAACCCCCGGATCTCGCTTGGGGTTAGGGGGAGCATCCGGGACAGGAAAAACCCTATTATTACGCGCTCTCGCAGGACTCGATCCCCTGGATGAAGGCCAGATTTTATGGTCGAAAGAGCCGGGAGAAGACCGAAATCTTACCCCCAAGATATTACCTTATTATCGTTCCCAAGCCATTTATATTCATCAACAACCTAGTCTATTTGAAGGAACGGTAGAGGAAAATTTACAGATTGTTTATACCTTAGCCATTCATGAACATAAAACCTATAATTCGGAGTATATTCAAACGTTACTGAGCCAACTCAATCGTCCTTCAGATTTTCTGAAAAGACCAGCCCCTAGCCTATCTGGAGGAGAGCGGCAAATTCTGAGTTTTATTCGCGCTCTGCAACTGCATCCGAGGATCTTATTTTTAGATGAACCTACGGCATCTCTTGACCCACAAACGACCGAACAAATTGAAACTTTAATCGATGGTTGGATTCAGGAAAAACCTCACAGATGCTGTATCTGGACAAGTCACGATCGTCAGCAAATGGAGCGGGTAACGAGCGATCGCCTAGAATTGTAGAAGGACGGTTAATCGCAAGGATAAACCAACGAGCAAGAGAGACACGAAGAGGTAGTACACATGGCTGTGCCTAATCTGAAACTGATGGAGGCTGTGGAACATTTGGGGTATCGAGTCACGGTGGGGGATGTGGCGGCTCGCACGGGGTTGAATGTTGAGGAAACCCAACAGGGACTTTTAGCTCTGGCTGCGGATGCGGGGGGACATCTCCAGGTGGCGGAGTCGGGGGATGTTGCCTATCTGTTTCCTCAGAATTTTCGCACGATTCTACAAGGGAAGTTTTGGCGCTTGCGTTGGCAAAAGACGAGTCAACAGATTTGGCGGGTTTTGTTTTATCTGATTCGGATTTCCTTTGGCATTGTGCTGATTTTGTCTTTGGTCTTGATTTTAGTGACGATCGCCGTCATTGTCATTAGTCTGCAATCCTCCCAAGACGGAGATTCCAATAGCGGAGGGGGCAATAGGGGGCGCGAGTCGGTGCGTTTCTTTTGGTTTCCCCTCAATTTAGGGGATTGGTGGATGTTTTATCCTGACTATTCCGGTGCAAACCGTCGCCAGCGCTCCTCGTCGGAAATGAACTTTTTAGAGGCGATTTTTTCCTTTTTGTTTGGGGAGGGTAACCCCAATGCCCATTTAGAGGAGCGCCGTTGGCGGGCGATCGCCTCAACCATCCGTTCTCAGAATGGCGCTGTGGTAGCCGAACAAATCGCCCCCTATTTGGATGATTTAGGCAAGGGGTACGATCGCGAATATGAGAATTATCTCTTACCCGTTTTGGTGCGCTTTAATGGTCGTCCGGAAGTGACTCCAGAAGGGGGGATCGTCTACCAATTCCCCGACTTACAAATTACGGCGACTGAGGAAGACGAAGAAAAACACGCTTCCTATCTCAAAGAAAAGAAATGGCGATTTAGTGCCGCCAGTTCCACCCAAATTATGTTGGCGATCGGTTTAGGAGCAGCCAATCTGATTGGGGCGTTAGTTTTGGGGAGTTTATTGGCAGATGGCACAGTGGCGGCTGAATTGGGGGGATTAGTGGCGTTTGTAGAGTCCATTTATGGTATTTTGTTAGCCTACGGTATCGGCTTTTTAGCCATTCCCCTGGGTCGCTATTTGTGGTTAGGACAAGCGAATCAGAAAATCGAACAGCGCAATCAAATGCGCCGCGATCGCCGTTCTCTGCTCGGCAATCCTACCCCAGAAATTCAGCAGAAACTCGACTATGCTAAAGGTCTAGGCAAAAAACAGGCGATCGCCTCTGACGATCTAGCTTATACCACCGAAACCGATATCCTAGAGCAAAACATTAACCGACTTGCAGATGGAGACGAGAACTAACTTATCGCCCTTTCCGATGAATTAATTAAACGGGCCAGCTAAAATTACCTTAGCTAAAGCATGAATCACATCATGTTCCGATTCTTGACTTAAAGAATCATACCACTCTTGAGTAACAGCCATATCCTTTCCGTAAATGGTGTCCGTGCGCTTTCTCGCCTTCAACACCAATTCCGATGTGCGGGTTTTGCGGGCGAGTTCATACCGGTTTAGTGCATCTTCCACACTCACATTGGTAGTAACTAAATAGCGACATAAAACCGCCGCATCCTCCATGGCTTGACAACCTCCTTGACCTAAAGTTGGCGTAGTAGCATGACCCGCATCACCGAGTAGGGCGATCCGTCCTTTTACTAAAGTGTTGAGAGGATTTAAATCATGAATTTCTAATCGATTAGTGGCTAAAGGATTCAGGGTTTTAATTAATCTTTGTACTGGACTTGCCCAGCCCCTGAAAATGTTGGCTAATTCCTGTTGGCGATCTTCACGAGCAACTGCTGTGCCTTTGTCCAGGGGACAGCCAAAGAAAAAATAAAAGCGATCGCCCCCAATAGGCATCAGGGAAGCTCGTTTTCCTTCTCCCACATAAATCACCCAACACTCTCGATCGATCGCTTGGGCTTTTGCCTCGACTAAACCATTCCAATTCACATAACCCGCATATCGAGGCTCGCTACTCTCTCCCGTCACCATTGGACGAATCATCGAGTGAATCCCATCAGCAGCAATTAACACATCTCCACAGGTCGTTCTGCCATCTTCAAACCTGGCAGTTACCCCATCTTTATCCTGAGAAACATTTACACATTTACAATTAAGAGTAACATTTTTTTCGCCAACCCTTTGCAATAATAAGGCTTGTAAATCCGTCCGCGAAACCGGATAGGGGCGCTGTCCAACTTGGGCAATTAAAGAATGTAAATCGATGGCATTTAACAGGTTATCCTCATGGGTGCGATACTCCATCCGATTCATCTGGCCACCAATTTTAGCAATCTCTTCCCCCAACCCTAACTGATTGAGAACTTTAATCCCATTTGACCACAAAGAAATCCCCGCACCGGCAGGGCAAAATTCGCGCACTTTATCATAAATTTCAATTTCATATCCGGCTTGTTTGAGGGCAATTCCGGTCGTTAATCCACCAATGCCAGCGCCAATAATAATCGCTTTGAGATGATACATAATGTTTGATATAGGGAATAGGGAATAGGGAATAGGTTACGGATTAATTATACTCTCGATCCAATTTTAGCAACGTATGCAATAAAACCATTGCCCCTTGTACACAATCTCGATCTGGGGTATACTCCTTTCCAGAATGGCTAATTCCCCCTTGAGAGGGCACAAAAATCATCCCCATATCGGTACAGCGCCCCAATTCTTGAGCATCATGACTGGCGCGACTCGGTAGGGAGAGATGGGTTAATCCTAAGTCTTGGCAAACGGTGGCGATCTGCTGTTGAATTTTGGGAGTGGCTAAGGTAGGTTGAACGTTTAATAGGGGTTCAATGGTAATTTGAGTTTGTGTAGCGCTGGAAACTTCTTCTAATTGTGTCTTTAATTCAGTCACTAAATGGTTCAGGTTTTGCCGATCTAAATCGCGAATATCGACGGTCATTTTGACTAAGCCAGGAATAATATTAGGGGCATTGGGAAAGACTTGAAATGCGCCTACGGTGGCGACTGGATCGCCGGGAGCAGAGTGGGCTAAATGTTCAACAGCTAGGACAATGCGAGCGGCAGCAGTGAGAGCATCTTGACGCATGTTCATGGGGGTGGTTCCGGCATGGTTGGCTTGACCTTTGATGGAAATGGTATAGCGTTGTTGACCAACAATGCCTTGAACAATGCCAATTTGTTTCCCAAATTGTTCTAATATGGCTCCTTGTTCGACATGCAATTCTATAAAGGCGGCGATGTCTTGGCGGGTTTGTTGGACTTGGGCTAAAGTGTGCCAATTGCCGCCAATTTTATCTAAGGCATCGATGATGGAAAGATTGACTTTGGTTTGATAGTCTTCTGGGTTAAGGGATGCGGTTCCAGAGATGGCTTTACAACCAATCATGGTGTTTTCTTCATCGGTAAATACGATGATTTCTAAGGGATGATTGAGATGGTGTTGATGGTCGTTTAAAACCCGAATGATTTCAATTCCGGCAACGACTCCCAAGGCTCCGTCAAATTTGCCGCCAGAGGGGACGGTATCGAGATGGGAACCGGTGGCTAAGATGGGAAGATGGGGCTGTTTTCCGGGATAGGTTCCTCTTAAGTTTCCGGCACTATCGACTCGCACTTTCATTCCGGCTTCTTCCATCCACTGATGGACGAGGGCACGTGCTTGTAGATCTTCGTCGGAAAAGGCGAGGCGACAAATACTGCGATCGCCCTTTTGTCCAATTTTCGCGAGTTCTTCTAAGGTATTTTGGAGCCGTTGAGCGTTAATTTGCAGAGCTTCAATCATGTGATGGGTAATCGCTGGAGTATTTTGACTTGAAACGCCCTCTCCCTATATCCCTCTCCCAGAGGAGAGGGACTTTCTCCCTTCTCCCGTGGGAGAAGGGGTTAGGGGATGAGGGCAACCGTTGTAAATGTGATGAAAATGCTATATAATACATAACTCTGTTTAACTATATTTTTAATTAAAGTTTACAATACAATCGGAGAGATAAGACAAAGGGCAGTTCAGCACCAAGCTATGTCACTGCAATTTTATCAACAGTTACTCAATCTATTGAAAATGGGAGATGTGGCGATCGCCACTGTCATTAAAACAACTGGCTCTGTGCCCAGGGAAGTGGGGGCAAAAATGGCGCTCTGTGGGGATGGGACGCTGTTGGATACCATTGGCGGAGGAGCGGGAGAAGCGAAGGTTTTAAGCATTATGGAGGAGGTTCTAGCATCGGGCGCTCCACAAAAGGCGATCGTTGACCTTTCCGGGGCAATTCAGCGCGTCACTGAGGGGGTTTGTGGGGGTCAAATGCAGGTCTGGGTGGCAAAATGGTCAGGTGAAGCGGCGATCGCCCTCACCCAAGCTATCCTAGACCATCTCAACCAAGGTCATTCGGTGGGTCTATTTATCCCCTTTTCTCCCAATTTATCCCCCCATCTTCTCACTGAACATGATCCCCAAATTTCCCCAGAACAAGGATTTATAAACCTCATAGACCCATCGCCCTTACTCTTGATTATCGGTGCAGGTCATGTGGGCGAAAAACTCGCACAAGTTGCCACATTCTTAGGCTTTCAAATCATCATTCAAGACGATCGCCCCCAATGGGCCAATTGCGATCGTTTCCCCTCAGCCCTCTCTATCTTCACCGATCCCATCTCTCAAGTTTTACAGCAATGGCCCTATCATCATCCCCTGTATATTTCCATGGTTACCCGTGGATATGATTACGATATCGAAGCTCTAAAAAGTCTGCTAGAAAACCAGATTCCCCATCACTATATTGGCATGATTGGATCGAAAAAACGGGTAAACAAAGTCCGCCAAGCCCTCGCCGATCGTGCCATTCCTTTAGACCAACTCAAGAAAATCCATGCACCCATTGGACTCGATATCGGAGCCTTAACACCCGCAGAAATAGCCATTAGTATTGCCGCCGAATTAGTCTTAGTCCAACGAGGTGGAAGCGGTTTACCCTTATGGCAACAGAGCAATACCCATTTTTAATTTTTAATTTTTAATTTTTAATTTTTAATTGATCTTCCCTTGGTCTTGGTTAATACAATTCGGTTTTTGCACATGCTGGCAAATCTTCTGCCATAATTGCTCGCGGGTGGCTGGCGGCCCATAGGAAAATAAAACCCGATCCTTACCCACCATTTTTTGGATCTTCACACCACAAACGGGACAGGTTTGTTCTGACATCAGCTTAATTCCAACATCGGTCAACAGTTTGGCACAGTATAGCGTATCTTTTCAAAAATGTTAGGTTTTTGATCGACCCTACGGGGAAATGTTTCCATAGCTCAGAGAATTAGATATTCACTACAAAATAGCAGCCAGCTTTTCGTCATGCAGATCATCTAGATAAGGTTTACCGCAAGCCTATGTTCTGGAGTCGTTCGTACTGCATTATTTTCTGTAGTGCAGCACTGCGACGGAGCTTGGTAGAATACTGAATACGATGCTTAACTGAACGGATGAGAGAATCCCATGAACAAGGCCAAGCAACTTTCCCTGAAGATCGCCGTGGTAGGAGATGTACACGATCAATGGGAAAGTGCCGATGCACAAGCCCTGTATGCTTTAGGTGTGGATTTAGTGTTATTTGTGGGTGATTTTGGCAATGAGTCAATTCCGGTGGTGGAGGCGATCGCCGCGTTAGACTTACCCAAGGCGATCGTTTTAGGAAACCATGATTGTTGGTATACTGCCTCCCCTTGGGGTAAGAAAAAATGCCCCTACGATCGCCAATTAGAAGACCGGGTAAGCGACCAACTTCAGCTCCTCGGAGAGACCCATGTGGGGTTTAATTCCCTCGATTTTCCCCAATTTCAGCTCAGTGTCGTTGGCGCTCGGCCCTTTAGTTGGGGCGGCCCCATCTGGCAAAATGGGGGCTTTTATCGCGATCGCTATGGCGTGAATAGTTTTACGGAATCTGCGGATAAAATTATTGCGGCTGCCCAGAACACGGCCTATGAGACGGTGATTTTTGTTGGCCATTGTGGCCCCCAAGGTCTTGGAAATCAACCGGAAGACATTTGTGGTAAAGATTGGAATCCTTTGGGGGGAGACTTTGGCGAACCGGATTTTCGGGCGGCAATCTCAGCCACTCGACAACAGGGAAAACAGATTCCCTTAGTCACCTTTGGCCACATGCATCACCGGTTGCGACATACTCAGGCTCAGTTGAGAGAGGCGATCGCCCAAGACGATCGAGGTACACTCTATCTAAACGCTGCTAGAGTCCCCCGAATTATCACCACCGCAACCGGAAAATCGCGCAACTTCTCCCTCGTCACCCTAGAAAACCAAACCGTTACCCAAGCCAGCTTAGTTTGGGTGAATGACCAGTTCAAAATAGAGACCGAAGAAATCCTCTATTCATCCCACCCATCTGCTCTCAAAATAGACTATACTAATAGACTGTGACTGGAGAGGTGGCAGAGTGGTCGAATGCGCTCGACTTGAAATCGAGTGGGCGTTAACAGCGTCCCGGGGGTTCGAATCCCCCCCTCTCCGTTCCCTTGTCGCCTGAGTGAATTAGGGTTGCTCTCTTATGGCCTCCACGATACAAATCAACCATCAACCAAGCCGGGAACAGCTCGATCGACTAGGAATCTGGGATTGTCCCATCTGGGAAAAAGAAGTTTCTGAGTTTCCCTGGACATATGACTGCTCCGAAACCTGTTACTTACTGACTGGAGAAGTGATTGTTACCCCCGATGATGGAGAACCGGTTAAATTTGCACAAGGGGACTTAGTGACATTTCCCTCTGGACTCTCCTGCACCTGGAAAATCCTTAAACCGGTTCGCAAACATTATTTTATGGAATAACTGGCACATGGTAGGGGACTCCAATCTTTACGCTCAAGTCCAAAACCCGGATTTCTGGAAGCAACTTAATCCAGGGTTATCGAAGATTTTGGGTTGAAAACCCCGCCCTTGAAGGGCGGCTTTACAGTACAATGGGCAGTGGTAGTTAAACTGGCTAACGAAAACCAAGTTAGTAAGTTTGGCTAACACTCCAATCCAATTGGGCTTTTGGCGGTGGGACACACCGTTTCCGCCTGTGGAGCGAACGTAAGCCTCGAAAGGCATTGCGCCCTGGAAAGCCGTTGCGAAAAACCCGCAAGGGACAGAAGCAGGAACCCAAATCGTGAGGTTTGGGAATCGCCGTCCTTCTAGGGCGGTGAGAATGTCAAGAACATATGTATGATTTGCCCCCTGAGCTAGTAGAAGTTGCCAGGGAACTCATGCAGGGCGAAGTGTTGTAGTGGGTCATGGTAATGACCATTGGTAACACTTTACAGCGCTTGGCCCTGTCTCCCTATTACCCCATTTTAATGTACCCCATAGCAGAGGAAACTGCTGTATCCCTTCAGATCGTCTCTGGATCAATGCCCAACTCCTGGAGTTTTGCTAAAGCTTGGTTGAGTTTCGCTTGGGCTTGTTCCTCTCGCGAGAGTGCCCGATCGCGTTCCGCTTGCGCCCGATCGCGTTCCGCTTGCGCCTGTTCTTGCTCCAGTCTCGCCCGATCGCGCTCGAGCAAACTGGCTTCTGGTTCAGCGAAGGGTTCCCCATTGGGATGGAACACAGTTAACCCATCCTCAAATAACTCAAACCGGATCTGTAACAGGGGAGATGTCCATGGGAGATACAATGCTGTAATTAAAGTATAAATATCATCTTCATTTTGCCGTGCAAACCCCCAAAAATCCTTTCGCTCCGGGTCGTAGTAATAGGTTTCTAAAACCCCATAGTGTTCGTAAAACTTCTGCTTTTCTGCCATTTCCCGGCGGGTGTTGGTGGGGGAGAGGATCTCAAACACCACTTGCGGGGCAATATTGTCTTCTTCCCATTGCTTATAGCTGCCTCGATATCCCGGAGGACGACCCAAAGCCACCATGACATCCGGTGCTTGGCTTGGTGCAGGGGGGGCTTCGACTTGCACGGGATACCAGAGTAAATCGGCGGCAACAAATACCTCTCGATCCTTGAGTAAATACTTGAGATTAGTTGCCAAACGAACAATCCATTCATACTGCTCGGTATTTTCTGCCATAGGTTTCCCGTCAGAGTCAGGGTAGAGCGTTTCCAGGGAGTAGGGAGCTTGAACCATGAGTAATCCATCGTCGATCGAAGGTGAGTTGAGTTGATTTTAACTTATTTATTTTAAGTACCGATCGCTACTTGCCCCCTCCCATTAAATACAGTAGGGCCATTCTCACGGCTACTCCACTGCTGACCTGTTGGGAAATGAGGCTAAATTCGGGATCGTCCATGAGGTCGGAACTAATTTCCACGCCTCGGTTTACGGGGCCGGGATGGAGAACTTTAACACCAGGTTTACAGAGTTTGAGGCGATCGCGGGTAATGCCAAAGCGATGATGGTATTCCCTGGCACTCGGCAGTAAATGTTGAGTCATGCGCTCTTTTTGCAAGCGCAGAGTCATCACAAAATCAGCATCTTGCAGAGCCGGTTCTACTGACCAATGCACCAACACTTTTCCCGGTCGCTCTTGGGACTCAGACGAGACATATTGGGCAAAGTATTGGGGTAATAATGTTGGCGGTGCAGCTAAGTGAACTTCACATTCAGTAGCCGTTAAACTCCAGAGATTAGAACGAGCGACCCTAGAATGGACAATATCGCCGACAATGGCAATTTTTTTGCCTGACAGTAACTCTAAACGGGGCCCTTGGGGATCGAGGAGGAAGCAGAGGGTAAACAGATCCAGTAAGCCTTGGGAGGGGTGTTCGTGTTGACCATCCCCGGCGTTAAGAACACTGACATTGGCATTCAGGCGATCGAGTTCAGCCGCGATCGCCTGGGGAACCCCAGACTCTTTATGGCGAATCACCATAATATCGCTTCCCATGGCTAAATAGGTTTTGGCCGTATCCAGGATAGTTTCCCCTTTGGAGAGGGAAGAGGAACCGGGGGAAAAATTAAGGGTATCGGCCGATAACCGTTTAGCCGCTAACTCGAAGCTGCTGCGGGTGCGAGTGGAAGGTTCAAAGAAAAGATGCGTCACCACTCGTCCTTGAAGGGTGGGCAGTTTTTTCGCTTTTTTCGTCGGTCGCGAAAGGACATCGGAAAAACTAGCGGCGGTCTGTAAAACGGTATTGTAATCTTCTGGGGTGAAGTCGGCCAGCGATAGGATGTGGGGGTGAGTAAAGGTCATCGTTAGGTAATGGGTAATGGGTAAAGGGTAAAGGGGGATACCCGACTTTACCCTTTAACGCTATGTAGGATTCTACAGGAAATTAGGCGGATCGAATGCCGGTTTCGATGAAGGGTCTAAAGAGTCACTCATTACTCCACGATCATGCCCTTAAACCCTCGAAGCTCGATCGCCCCCTTGGGTATGGCGATCGCCCTGAGTCTGGCTGGATGCGCCCTTAATGCCACCCATTCCACCGAACCCACGCCTACCCCTGCACCCCTGCCCAAACTGGCTCAAACCCCCGATCCTCCTCCGGTGGAGACCATCGAGGTGACAGTTTATCATCTGGATGCTTTCTGTGAAACCTTTGTCCAGAAACCGATACAAGTGCCTCGACAAAATGCCCTACAAGGGACGATCCATAAGCTGATCGCAGAGGGAACCAGCCCCGATTTTGCGATCGCCGGTTATCGCGTGCAACCCAACCGAGCAGAGAATAGCCTCACCATTGATTTTCGCCTCTCTCCCCAATCTCAGCGTCAGTTTGTCTCCCTCTCCACTTGCGAACGCATGGCTCTCATGGGCAGTTTACAGCAAACCTTAACCCAATCTTCCCTGTGGAATATTCAGGAGGTGCAATTTACCGATCGCTCTCAACCCATTGGCTTTTGATGATACACTTTAAGGATGATCCATTGTTTTCAAGATTGGTATTGTGGCATATAACATTGGCTTACTAGGCTTAGGAACCGTAGGAGCAGGAACGGTTGAGATTTTACTAACCCCGGAAGGACGGCATCCCCTCTTAGGTGACCTAAATCTGTATCGGGTTGGTGTTCGGGATCTGCATAAATCGAGAGCGGTGAAAGTGCCCGATGGGTTACTGACTACCGATCTTGAAGCCATTGTTACCGATGAAGCTGTGGATATTGTGGTCGAACTCATCGGCGGTTTAGAACCGGCGCGATCGCTCATTCTTCAGGCGATCGCCCATGGCAAGCATGTGGTTACCGCCAATAAAGCAGTGATTTCCCGATATGGGGATGAAATTTATGATGCTGCTAATGCTGCGGGGGTGTACGTGATGCTGGAGGCAGCAGTCGGCGGCGGAATTCCGGTGATTAATCCCCTCAAACAGGCCCTAGGCGTGAACCGGATTCAATCTGTCATTGGTATTATTAATGGCACAACCAACTATATTTTGTCCCGAATGGAGCAGGAAGGCTCAGATTTTGGGGACGTTCTCGCCGATGCCCAGAGTTTAGGCTATGCGGAAGCCGATCCCACAGCCGATGTGGATGGGTTAGACGCGGCCGATAAGATTGCCATTTTAGCCGCTTTAGCCTTTGGCGGTCGAGTGAAACGGGAAGAAGTCCATTGTGAAGGCATTCGCTCCATCAGTGCAGCCGATATTAGTTATGCCGAAAAACTGGGCTTTCGGATTAAACTGTTGGCGATCGCCCATCGGGAAGAGTCGAGCGACGCAACCGATCGTCTGCAAATTCGCGTCCATCCTACCCTCGTTCCCCATACCCATCCCCTGGCCAGCGTCAACGGCGTATTTAACGCCATCTTAGTCGAAGGCGACCCCATCGGCCCCGTGATGTTCTACGGTCAAGGAGCAGGAGCTGGCCCCACCGCCAGTGCCGTCACCTCGGATATGATTAACATTGCCGCCATCCTCAAAACCGAAACTGAACCCATCCCCCACCCCCTCCTCAGTTGCACCCATCAGCACTATTGCACCCTCACCCCCCTAGAAGAACTTAACAGCCGCTTTTATATTCGCCTGATTGCCAAAGATCGTCCCAAAGTCATCGGTCATCTGGGCATTATTTTCGGCGATCGCGGCGTAAGTTTAGAGTCCGTCGTACAAATTGGCTTCAGGGGAGACCTAGCAGAGATCGTCATTGTCACCCATGAAACCCGCGAAGGCAATTTCCGCCAAGCCTTAGCACAAGTCAAGGAGTTAGAGGCGATCGACTCTGTACCGAGTGTCATTCGAGTATTGTAAAGTTTAACTTAAAATACAGTCAAGTATAGTCATTCATGGTAAAATAGAACCATGAAACTCTCAGACTATGCCAAAAAAGCCGGGGTGAGTTATCAAACAGCGTGGAGATGGGAAAAACCGTTGAGATTGTCA
>NZ_JAQPOK010000099.1 GCF_030068445.1 Roseofilum halophilum BLCC-M91
CACGCGATAAACGGCCACCGTTCGATTTTGAGGATCGATCAACCAACCTAGTCTTGCCCCATTATCCATATACTCCTGCATCTTCTCTTGCAGCGACTTGAGAGTATCGGAAGCAGAGCGTAATTCCACCACAAAATCCGGGCAAATATTGGCAAACGTTCCCTTTTGTTCCTCCGTGAGTGCGTCCCAACGCTCTTGACTCACCCAAGAAGCATCCGGGGCGCGGTTTGCACCATTGGGTAAGATAAAAGCAGTCGAAGAATCAAAAGCCTGTCCCAAGTTTTCATGTTCTTCGTCCCAACGATCCAATTGTCCGGTAATCCTACTATTTCGTTTTCCACTTTCCCAGCCTGTCGGTGGATTCACAATTAACTCTCCTTGGGCGGTTCTTTCTAGTTGTAAGTCTCGATTGCTCGCAGCTAGAGCTTCAAATTGTTCTTGAGTGACATAGAGCTTCAGACTTCTGGGTAACTCCAGTAACAGGGTTTCGGTTTCGGGTTGGGGGGGAGTTTGTACCATGACCTCTCCTATTCTAGAGATGGGCTAGTTACAGTTTATGATATATAAATAAAGGCGCAAAGAATCTAGACTGAATCGAAACCTATGGATACGCTAACGCTCAAACGTGAAGTAGACTTGTTGTGCGATCGCCTGGGTAAAACCCAGGACTATCTTTGAGCTACCCATCCTCAATGCCAAAATCCAAGACCTGGAACAGGTGGCCTCTCAACCGGATTTCTGGGACGATCAAACCCAGGCCGGGCGCACCCTCCAAGAGCTAAACGACCTCAAATCTTCTCTGCAACAGTTTCAGGACTGGCAAGGCACATTAGAAGAAGCGAGGGCCATCTTGGAGTTGTTAGAGTTAGAAGTCGATGAATCACTACTCCAAGAGGCCCAATCTCATGTTTCCCATTTAAGTCACGATCTCGATCAATGGGAACTGCAACAATTGTTATCGGGAACCTACGATAAAAGTGGAGCAGTGCTAACCATCAATGCGGGAGCAGGGGGAACCGATGCTCAAGACTGGGCAGAAATGCTGCTGCGGATGTACGAGCGCTGGGGAAATGCCCAAGGCTATAAAGTTCATCTGACGGAGATTTCTGAAGGGGAGGAAGCGGGGATTAAATCCGCTACCTTAGAAATTGAGGGCCGCTATGCCTATGGGTATCTGAAAGCGGAAAAAGGAACCCATCGGTTAGTGCGGATTTCGCCCTTTAATGCCAATGGGAAACGGCAAACCAGTTTTGCTGGGGTGGAAGTGATGCCGATTTTGAATGAAGAGGTGCAATTAGACATCCCGGAAAAAGACCTAGAAATCACGACCTCTCGCTCTGGGGGCAAAGGGGGGCAAAATGTGAATAAGGTAGAAACGGCGGTTCGGATTACGCATTTGCCCACCGGTTTAGCGGTACGCTGCACCCAAGAGCGATCGCAATTACAAAATAAGGAAAAAGCCCTCGCTCTCCTCAAGTCCAAATTGCTGGTGATTGCCCAAGAACAACGGGCCCAAGAAATCGCTGATATTCGCGGCGATATGGTCGATGCAGCTTGGGGAAATCAAATCCGTAACTACGTTTTCCATCCCTATCAAATGGTTAAAGACCTGCGTACCAACGTAGAAACGACCGCCATTACGGATGTGATGAACGGCGATCTTATGGAGTTTATCGAAGCCTATTTACGCCAAGAAAACCAACTGATTGAAGTAACCTAACCTGAAAACGTTGGATATTTTGGTGTGGGAGCGTCTCGCTCCCTAGCTCCTTACCCTTCTGCCGCGCGAAGCCCAAAGCGTCACCCCCATGAGCGATAAACCCCATAAAAAACGCATATTAAAGCAATTGCGAAAAAAAACCGGGAAAGTTAACTTTGTTCAACTCATAGAAAGTTCTCCCCGTTGGAGCGATCTATATCATGGGTTACTCTCCATGGAGTGGTGGAAATTTTTTGGGTTGATTTTTGTTTTCTATTTAATGACCAATGTATTCTTTGCTTTGGCTTATTGGGTCGGAGGGAATGGAATTGCTAACGCCCAACCCGGTTCCTTTGCTGATGCCTTTTTTTTTAGTGTACAAACCCTGACAACTATTGGTTATGGTGCGTTCTATCCGACTACCCTATATACTCATATCATTGTCACCTTTGAGAGCCTATTTGGGTTATTGGGATTTGCGGTAGCTACGGGATTATTGTTTGCTCGGTTTTCTAAGCCAACCGCACGGGTTTTGTTTAGTGAAATTGCAGTGATTGCTCCTTATAATGGGGTTCCGACTTTAATGTTTCGGATGGGGAATCAACGGAACCATTGGATTGTGGAAGCACAGGTGCGCGTGAGTGTAATATTGCCGGATGAAATGACACCAGAAGGTCATCGTTTGCGGCCGATTGTGGATCTTAATTTAGTGCGATCGCACAATTCGTTCTTGGTTCTGAGTTGGATGATTATGCATCCCATTGATGAACAGAGTCCATTTTACCATTATGGGTTGACTCCAGAGAAGATTCAGGAGTGGCAACCAGAAGTGATTGTTTCTCTCACGGGATTAGATGAAACCGTCTCCCAAACTATCCATTCTCGTTATTGGTATCATCCAGAGGATATCCGATGTAATGTGGCTTTTGTGAATGTGGTTTCCACGAATAAGAAGGGGACGCGCTGTATTGATTATACCCATTTTCATGATGTAGAACCTTTGCAGGGGGAATGGGGAGATGGGAAATAGGGGAACGCGGAGAGATAGGGCTTTGTAGTGTTTTAACTGGCGATCGCATCTCCATGTCACTATCCCCTGGGAGCGATCGCCAATGGTTTTCCTAAACGGAACCAATGGATTAAACTAGAGTAGAGATATATCTCTTAACCTTCATTTGGATTAACCAAGCGAACGTGACTGCCACTTTATCAACCCAGATCGGCCAAACCCATCCAAACTCGTCCGCACGTAGTATTTGGAAAGGGTTAATTGAAACCTACCGTGCCTACCTTCCCGTAACGGAAAACACTCCTGTGGTCACCCTCTTAGAAGGTAACACGCCCCTGATTCCTGTTCCGGCGATCGCGGCCGCGATCGGGAAAAAGGTTCAGGTCTGGGTCAAATATGATGGCTTAAACCCTACGGGAAGCTTCAAAGACCGGGGCATGACGATGGCAGTCTCGAAAGCCAAAGAAGAAGGCTCGAAGGCCGTCATTTGTGCCAGTACCGGCAACACCTCAGCAGCAGCAGCCGCCTATGCGAAACGGGGAGGCTTAAAGGCATTTGTGATTATTCCCGATGGTTATGTGGCTCTCGGTAAACTGGCTCAAGCCCT
The DNA here is from genome assembly GCF_030068445.1 of Roseofilum halophilum BLCC-M91. Taxonomy (GTDB): domain Bacteria; phylum Cyanobacteriota; class Cyanobacteriia; order Cyanobacteriales; family Desertifilaceae; genus Roseofilum; species Roseofilum halophilum. Next base: position 3,316 of record NZ_JAQPOK010000099.1, read on the forward strand.
GCTTTATGGCGCAGAAGTCCTGGCAATTAATGGTAACTTTGACCAAGCATTGGCGATCGTCCGCCAAGTCTCCGAACAGTATCCGGTGACATTGGTCAACTCGGTCAACCCCTATCGTCTCCAAGGACAAAAAACCGCAGCCTTTGAAGTCGTGGATGCATTAGGAGATGCCCCCGACTGGCTCTGTATTCCCGTGGGCAATGCGGGTAATATTACCGCCTATTGGATGGGTTTTTGTGAATATCATCAAGAAAAAAAATGTAGTCAACTACCGAAAATGATGGGCTTCCAAGCGGCAGGAGCAGCACCCATTCTTGCCGGCCATCCCATTGAACACCCGGAAACTCTAGCCACCGCCATCCGTATCGGTAACCCTGCCAGTTGGAACCAAGCCCTAGCAGCTCAAGAAGCCAGTGGCGGGCAATTCCACGCGGTTACCGATGAAGAAATTCTCCATGCCTATCGCCTGTTGGCTGCTGAAGAGGGAATTTTCTGTGAACCCGCTTCTGCATCGTCGGTGGCTGGGTTATTGAAAGTGAAAGACCAAGTACCTGAAGGGGCTAAAATCGTTTGTGTTCTTACGGGTAATGGTTTGAAAGACCCCGATACAGCGATTAATCATAGCAAAAATCCCTGTCATCAAGGCATTGAGGCCGATCTGAAATCAGTCGCTGCTGCCATGGGATTTAGTTAAGAGGGAATGGGGAATAGGCAATAGGCAATAGTTGATCCTCCCCATGTTCCCCATTTCAGGTTAACGACCGATCGCCTTCACTAGCCCAACTCCCCCAAAATATAACCCTAAAACCGCGCCTGCGAGTAAACTTTGGGTCACCGGATCGGTCGATGGCGTGAGGATCGCACCGAGTAATACGCCTCCCATCACCACATAGCGCCATCCGGCCAGCATTTGTTGCGATGAAACCAATCCTAAGACACTCAACAGCACTTGAATGACGGGGACTTGAAAGGCTAACCCGGTGCTAAACATCAGCAGCAGCACAAACTCAAAATAGCGGTCAATTGACCAAGCTTGCTCCACTACTTCTGCGCCATAGGTAATGAAGAAATTCAGGGCTGCCGGAATTAACACCATTTGGGCAAACAGTAACCCGGTGAGAAATAAGACACTCGACCCCACTACCACTGGCAGCACTAAGCGCCGTTCCCTGAGCGTCAGTCCGGGGAGAAGAAATTGGATGATTTGATAGAGAATCGCGGGAGTTGCGAGAATGATGCCGCTATAGCCGGCCACTTTCAGGGAAACAAAAAAGTATTCTCCCGGAGCCAATTGTAAAAATTTCACATCTCCGGCGGGAATTTCCAGGAATTGCACAATGGGCTTGACGAACAGAAAACAGCCGACCACGGCGATCGCCACCGCAATCAGGGCATAGAAAAAACGTTGCCGCAGCTCTTCCAAATGGTCAAACAGCGACATTTCCACATCATCAGGCAATTCATCCAGAGGGTCTACAGTCGGATCTTCCGTTGGCGTTTGGCTCTCTACAGTCATTTCAGGTTATCAGTCACCAGGTCTATGCCTCATTCTAAAACGAATCGACTATAGTTAACCAAAATATAGTCAGATATAAACAAGACCTGGATTCCATTTCAGAAATCCTCTTCATTTTGGCTTCGAGAGATTAATTCTCCTTGGGTGAACTACGCACCTCTCTATCCCATAGCCTCTAAAGGCATTTGGGAATGCTTTTCTTCAACTGATGAGAAGTTTTTCGAGTCTGCCATGTTCAACAAAAGGACAAAGTTTCCCGGTTGATTAAAAGTTACAGTCTTGAACACATTTACATCTCAATCAATCTATACTATCTATCTTTCCGACTCCTGCTTTTTTGGCCGAGTCAGATCGATGCAGTGACTATAATCTACTATACATAACTCTGTTTAACTATATTTTTAATTAAAGTTTACAATACAAGCTATTTCCGCTTCTTCCAAAGCTTGGCTACTTCCCACTTGCCAAGAGCGCTTAATCGCAGTGGGAATGATTTCTGTAAGATTAATTTGGGGAAATAGGGGGCTGGTTTTCGAGGCTCTATAGTGCCCATCTTCTTGTAAGAGATAGAGGGTGAGATGTTGACCATCGTACACCCAGAGTTCTGGAACGGCGATCGCCTCATACGCAGCTAAGGGAGTCCGAGAGGTAATATCAATTTCAATGGCTAAGTCCGGAGGAGGATCGCCCGTTTGCAGCCGACGGCGACTCATTATACGCTCATAATTCTGAATATAAAAACAAGCATCCGGCTCAACTCCCGCTATTCCTTCCTGCTTAAATGTAGTCGATCCGAAAGATTCAAAGCGCCTGCCTGCTTTGCGGAGTAAGGCTTTCACCAAGTCGGCAATCAGTTCTTTAGGTCGTTCATGTTCCGGTAGAGGAACCCTAATTTCTAATGTCTTCTGACTGTAGATTAATCTCGCACTGCGATGTTCGCCCCATTCGAGTAAAATTTGTTCAAACTCCTGCCAAGTGACTCCAGGAATAGTTACCGTACTTCCAGGAGCGATATTAATTTGATGGATAGGTTGAGTAAAGGCAACAGTTGCCGTCAATGCGATCGCCCAATTAACAACGAAGAATATCTGGCTGGTTGCTTCTAAATGATCGATAAAGATTAACCTACCGTATGTGTAGGGGCGGGTTTGTAACCCCCCCCTACACATTTTTTAAATCCCGCCCCACAGAAGTTTGTAACCCGCCGCGTCAGCAGTTTGAACGACGCCCCTAGTGATCTTTGCATCCCGCCCCGACTCAGGATTGAAACCCGCCCCTACAGATGTTTGAAACCCGCCCCTACAGATGTTTGAAACCCGCCCCTACAGATGTTTGAAACCCGCCCCTACAG
>NZ_JAQPOK010000100.1 GCF_030068445.1 Roseofilum halophilum BLCC-M91
CCAGAAAATTGCATCATTTTGCGAAGTGTAAGCTGGTCAACCTATCAGGCACTGATGGCAGATGTTGGCGAAGATCGGGCGTGGAGAATTGCTTATGATAAAGGAGTCTTAGAACTGAGGATGCCATTACAACAGCATGAAATCCCTAATCGACTAATAGCACGTTTTATTGATACTATCGCCGATGAATTAGAAATTGAGGTGATGGGTGTGGGTGCATTGCTCTTAGAACGAGAAGATTTAAGTCGTGCCATTGAGCCAGATAGTTGCTTTTATATTCAGAATGAAGCTTTAGTCAGAGATAAAATCATTAAACTGCCCAACGATCCTCCTCCAGATTTGGCAATTGAGTCAGATTATACTCGCTCATCCTTGAAGAAATTTACGATTTATGCAGCATTGGGAGTGCCGGAACTGTGGAGATACACGAAGGAAATCCTGGAAGTTTATCAACTCATTGATGGAGAATATCAAAAGTTGGATAAAAGTCTGGCTTTCCCGTTTTTACCTGTGGATGAAATACCCGGTTTTATCGAGCAGAGTAAAGTGGTTGGACAACGATCTGCGGTGCGGTTGTTTCGGGAGAGAATTCGAGAAATTTTAGAGAGTGAGTCAAATACGAACCAGTAATAGCTTGGCAAGCTTAATGAGTGTAGGTTGGGTTGCCTTTGGGTTTCATTACTCAACCTAACCTACATTCTTACTGGTACACTGGTGATTGAGGAATTGATGCATTGATAGCATTTGCTAGATGCTCATATATAGCTTTAAAGGAAAGTGAGATATGGTGGGTTCGTGCGGGTTTCCGCTTCGCGGACATGAATACAAAAATAGTTGTCAGCCTACAAGATTTGGGTATAACCCGCCCCTACAGATCTCTGTAGCGTAAATAAATAGATTTGATATAACTGTGGATCTTAACGAAAATCAAGTTTCTTCAGGTTGTAAGATTGCTACAATAAAAGTCTATGTTTTCCGTTCAACCGCAACGCCATGACTCTCGTAGACTTCCAAGATGAATTTGATATCGTTGTTGTCGGTGCAGGCCATTCCGGGTGCGAAGCAGCCCTTGCCTCGGCCCGCCTTGGATGTCGCACCCTTCTGCTGACGCTGAATTTGGATAAAATTGCCTGGCAACCCTGTAATCCTGCTGTGGGGGGCCCCGCCAAGTCCCAATTAACCCATGAGGTGGATGCTTTGGGGGGAGAAATTGGGAAAATGAGCGATCGCACCTATCTCCAAAAACGAGTCCTCAATGCCTCCCGTGGGCCCGCAGTTTGGGCCCTCCGCGCTCAAACCGATAAGCGCGAATACGCTGCGGTCATGAAAAACATCGTCGAAACCCAAGAAAACCTGGTCTTGCGCGAAGCCATGGCTACCGACTTAGTATTGGGAAACAACGACGAAATTATTGGTGTAGAAACCTACTTTGGGGTCGCCTTCGGATGTCGCGCCGTCATTCTCACCACCGGAACCTTCCTGGGCGGTAAAATCTGGGTCGGTAAAAAATCCATGGATGCTGGACGAGCCGGTGAATTTGCCGCCGTCGGTCTCACGGAAACCCTGAACCGCTTAGGGTTTGAAACCGGACGACTCAAAACCGGAACCCCCGCGCGGGTCGATAAGCGCTCCGTAGACTATAGCAAAATGGAGCGGCAACCCGGAGAAAATGAAGCCGGTTGGTTTAGCTTTGACCCAGAGGTGTGGATTCCACGGGAACAGATGGACTGTTACATTACCCGCACCACTGCCGAAACCCATCAACTCATTCGCGATAATTTGCACCTTTCCCCCGTCTATGGCGGATGGGTAGATGCCAAAGGGCCCCGCTATTGTCCCAGTATTGAGGATAAAATTGTCCGCTTTGCCGACAAGGACTCCCATCAAATTTTTATTGAACCAGAAGGACGCACCATTCCGGAGTTGTATATCCAAGGCTTTTCTACGGGTTTACCGGAAACGTTGCAATTGAGGATGTTGCGCTCTTTACCCGGTTTAGAAAACTGTGTCATGTTGCGTCCAGCCTATGCGGTGGAATATGACTATTTACCCGCGACCCAATGTTATCCCACCCTGATGACAAAAAGAGTCGAAGGTTTGTTTTGTGCCGGACAAATTAATGGCACAACGGGTTATGAAGAAGCAGCCGCCCAAGGATTAGTGGCCGGAATTAATGCGGTGCGTTTGGTACGCGGCCAAGAGCCGATTGTTTTTGCCCGCGAACAGAGTTATGTCGGCACATTGATTGACGATCTCTGTACGAAAGAACTTCACGAACCCTATCGGATGCTCACCTCTCGTTCCGAATATCGGCTGCTGTTGCGCTCCGATAATGCGGATCAACGGTTAACACCTTTGGGTCGAGAAATTGGCTTGATTGATGACCGGCGCTGGAGCCTTTTTACCCAGAAGCAAGAGAAGATTACCGGGGAAAAAGAACGGCTCTATGAAACTCGCGTGAAAGAACACGATCCTGTCGGTAAGAAGATTGTAGCCGATACCGGACAAAAAATAAAAGGGTCGATTACCCTGGCGGATTTGTTGCGCCGTCCCCGGTTCCATTATGAGGATTTGGAGCGCTATGGCTTGGGAGATCTTCAGTTAGCGGCTGAAGAAAAACAAGGAGCTGAGATTGAGATTAAATATTCGGGCTATATCCAACGGCAACAAAATCAAATTGACCAAATTAACCGTCATGCCAATCATAAGTTGCCGGAGAGTTTGGATTATTTCCAAATAGAAACTCTGTCGATGGAAGCCAGGGAAAAGTTAGACCAGGTGCGTCCGTTGACCGTGGGTCAAGCCTCTCGAATTGGTGGGGTTAATCCTGCGGATATGAATGCGCTGTTGATTTATTTGGAGGTACAAAACCGGAGGAAGTTAACGATTAATAATTAATTACAGCGCTTTCCTTGCGTCGCGGATCTGTTTATGTCGGACTTTCGTCCGAAACGCGCGGCAGAAGGGTAATGGGCAGAAGGGTAATGGGCAGAAGGGTAATGGGTAAACCATTTTTCACTCTCCCCATTCCCCTATTCCTTTTGGACGAAAAGAGCGATCGCATGGGGGGTGGTACACCCCTCATCTTTTACTGTTCCCATAAGCTGACGTTATTTTGATAAAGTTTTGTAAAGAATATTAACGTCATTTTCAAAATTCTCTCTGATCGTCTACATTATACTAAAAATACTTCACAAATACTCAAAGCATAACAAAAGCTAATATGTACCTTTTGAAATCTGACAAACATAATAAAACGCAATTAAAATCACAAGTCACTTCCATGGATGCCAATCGAGAAAATGCCCTTTTCAATCAAGCGCCGACGGGGATGCTGGAATGGTCTCTAGAAGGAAAAATCCTGAGAATTAATCCTCGGTTTGCCCATCTGATTGGCTATCACGTATCAGAATTGCAAGGTCATTCGTTGATGGAAATTATTCATCCGGATGATATTGAGAGCGATCGCCAGTTTCTCGATCAACTCTTAGAGGGAGAGTTGCAAACCTTCATGCAAGAAAAACGCTATCTGCATCAAGATGGCTCCATGACGTGGGTTAACTTAGCAGTTTCCCTGATCCATACCAATTCCTCTAGTCCTCCGACTTTGCTCGGAGTTGTCACCGATACCAGCGAGCGCCAAGCGGTATTACGCGATCGCCGCAAAGCGCAACGAGCGCTCAAAGAGAGCGAACGGCGCTTTCGAGCCATCTTTAACTCTGCTTTTGGCTTTATGACGATTCTCTCTCCAGAGGGAGAAATTTTAGAAGCCAACCACACCCTCTTAGAGTTTGCTGGAATGCAACTTTCTGATGTGATCGATCGAGATTTATGGGATGCTCCCTGGTGGCCCCAAGATTGTGCCAATCAGGAACAGATCAAAGCTAAAATTAGGGAAGCAGCCAAGGGTAAAACTCTACGCTCAACGGTGGATTTTTTAGGGGTGAATCAGCAAAGCATCACCGTAGACTTTTCCATGAAACCGGTGATGGACTCTTGCGGGAAAGTGGTGATGCTGATTGCGGAAGGACGAGATATTAGCGATCGCCAAGCCTTGCAAAAAGAACTTGTTTGGCGCGATCAACTCTGGAATGCCTTCTTCAAAGCAGCTCCCATTGGCATGGCGATTCTGGACAAACAAATGCGATTTGTGCAAGTCAATGAAACCCTGGCCAGTACCAATGATACTGGAATTACCGAGCATCTGCGAAAAACCATTGGTGAAATTAACCCCTATCGAGCCACAACGCTCGAACCCCATCTGAAGCAAGTTTTAGCGACGGGTCAACCCCTGCTCAACGTGGAAGTCTCCCATGAAATTCCCCGCTTATCGGGGAATGTGCGTCATTGGTTAGAAAACTACTTTCCCCTCACCACCGAGCAAGGTCAATCGAAAGGAGTGGGGATGATCTGCATTGATATGACCGCTCGCAAACAGGCCGAACATGCCCTACGCCATTCTGAATCGTTGTTAAAAGATAAAAATCAACAGTTACAGGAAACCTTATGTGACTTAAAACGCACCCAATCCCATTTAATTCAAGCGGAGAAAATGTCTTCTCTAGGTCAAATGGTGGCGGGATTAGCCCATGAAATTAATAATCCGGTTAACTTTATCTATGGGAATCTGGCTCACGCAGAAACCTACATGAAAGATTTGGTCGAGATTCTGCAATTGTATCAATACCATTATCCCAAACCCCATCCGGCGATCGCCGAAATCAAGGACATTAAGGATCTCGATTTTCTGCTTGAAGATTTGCCGGAACTCCTCCATTCCATGACTGTGGGTACGGAGCGGATTCGCGAAATTGTCAAATCTATGCGGACGTTTTCTCGCTTAGATGAATCCTCCGTGAAGTCGGTTGATATTCATGAAGGGATTGATAGCACCTTATTGATTCTGCACAATCGCATGAAGGTCAAACCCGATTATTCCGGAATTGAGGTGATTAAAGAGTACGGAAAATTACCGAAAATTGAGTGTTATGCCGGACAACTGAATCAGGTGGTGATGAATATCCTTAGTAATGCCATCGATGCTATTGATGAATCCCTTTGCTCAAAACAAGGCAACTTACAAGAACCTCGTGAAGGCAAAATTCGTATTACCACCCAATTACTCGATGCTGACTGGGTAGAAATTCGGATTCAAGATAATGGAATGGGGATTCCGGAACGGGTCAAACATCGCTTATTCGATCCCTTTTTCACCACTAAACCGGTGGGTAAAGGCACAGGTTTAGGCTTATCGATTAGTTACCAAATTGTGATCAAAAACCATCGGGGTAAAATGGATTGTCATTCGATTCCAGGAGAAGGGACGGAATTTATTATTCAAATTCCCTGCACCCAAAGGGTAACGAGAAAAAATTAATACAGCGCTTCATCGTCTTCCACGTCTGGTTGGGTTGCAAATAGTTTGTGAATCTCGTGAACTAAGCCAATAATCCGATCGCATCTATTGAGTATCTCTTGTTTTTGTCTGCTGTTGCGTTTGGCAAATTCAGTGAAATACGACATTTTTCTTCTTTTGCGTGAGTCATCAGTCTCTGCGAGAGCCTTACCCCCTTTCCATACTTTGGGTTAATAGCGATAAGGAATTCTGGAGTTCTTGGACTCAGTGGGTTGATTTGGCAATTATCATCGTTCAATTAGACTTATTCCATAAATTGGACACCGATAAGGTAAACCCCGGTAAGATGGTTTCACCGTCTAACGTATCCGGTTGAATGCGCTTTTCTACTTTCTGAGATGGGCGATAAATTTCCACCGTTTGCCCTTGGATATCGATCAACCAACCTAGACTAGCACCGTTGTCTAGATATTCTTGCATTTTTGCTTGTAACTCTTTGAGAGAGTCAGTTTTAGAGCGCAATTCTAAGACAAAATCGGGACACAGGGGCGGGAACGTCTCTTGTTGTTCGGGGGTGAGCGCTTCCCATCTTTCGCGCTGCACCCAAGAGACATCCGGCGATCGCGCTGCACCATTGGGTAAACGAAAGGCCGTAGAAGAGTCAAAGACTTCCCCTAGTTGAGCTTCGTCATTCCAGACGATAAAGCGGGCAGTAAATCGGGCATTGCGTTTGCCAGTATTTCCTCCAGTGGGGGGCATAACAATCAATTCTCCGGTCGCGGTTTGTTCCAGACGCAGATCCCGATTGGCCTGTGCCAGTTGGGCAAACTGTTCTGGAGTCACTTGTAACTGTTCAGGAATAATCAGAGTGTGTGTCATCTTCCCGACCTACATTTTTAGGGTTATAGTATCAGAAACAGAGGAAAAAGTGTGCTTAGATTTCCATAAAATCAAAAAGACATCAACCCGGACAATAACTTAAATGAACAGTCTATTGATATATACAAAATATAGACGAAGGATACATAAATTGAATTGGAAAAATCTGATTGAATTCAAAAAAAGCTGGTACGCTTAAAAAGATAAGCAGTCGTAGTGGGCACGCCAGTTATGGTATTCACGTTATCGGTAGAACCAACCCAAACGAATTCACAACGGAGTTTAGGACGGGTATTGGTGGTCGAAGATGAAGAACTGATTCGGGAAACAGTCGCTTTATCCTTACGGGATGAAGGATTTGAGGTGATCGCGGCTGAAGATGGTCGCATGATAGTAGACTTATTTCACCAACAAGATGACGGCAGCGATCGCTCCCTAGACTCGATTGATGCCATCATCCTCGATCTGATGTTACCCTCAATTAACGGTCTCGATCTCTGCCGTTGGCTCCGTCAGAAAGGACAAACCGTACCGATCCTGATTCTCAGTGCCAAAGGCTCGGAAACCGATCGCGTCGTCGGCTTAGAAGTGGGTGCAGATGACTACCTCACCAAACCCTTCGGCGTGCGCGAATTAGTGGCCAGAGTCCGCGCCCTCCTACGGCGTAATCGCTACCCCATCCCCCCATCTAACCCTTCAGTGCTGAGAATCAAAGACATTACCCTATTTCCCCAAGAATGCCGGGTGATCGTCCGCGACCAAGAAATTAACCTCTCCCCCAAAGAATTCCGCCTCCTGGAACTGTTTATGAACCATCCTCGACGAGTGTGGTCGCGAGACCAACTGATCGAACGCATCTGGGAAGCCGACTTCATGGGAGATACCAAAACCGTAGACGTACATATTCGGTGGTTACGAGAAAAAATTGAACTCGATCCGAGTCATCCAGAATATTTACTCACCGTTCGTGGATTTGGATACCGCTTTAGCTAACCCGACTCCCGATTGAGAGTTCGCACCAAAACCGAGACCTTGAGGCGATAATCAAGGGGAGCAATGATTAATTGAGAATGCTGCGATGGTGCCACTATTCGGATTCTTGCTGGGATTAGCAATAGGTTTGATCCTATGGCTAGGATGTCAACTGCGCTTAGAACTACAAATTAAGCAAATCCTACCGGAACTGACTTCCTATTCAGGACTCATGGGCCGCTTCCCCGATCGCCTCCTGCGGGCGATCGCCCATCAACGACAACATCAGCACCATCTACAACAACAAATAGACTACTGGCAATCCATCCTTGCTCGTGCCCCCCTAGGATACTTACAAGTCGATGACCAAAACCAACTGATCTGGTGTAACACCGAAGCCTATAAAATCCTGGGCATCAATCCTCCCCAATCCGACAGTCCCCGTCTCCTGTTAGAAGTTGTCCGCTCCTACGAACTTGACGAACTGATCGAACAAACCCGCACCACCCAAAAACCGGCCGAAAAACAATGGCACTTTCAACCCATCGCCCCCACCCTAGACCCGGAAAACACCAAGCGGCGATCGCTAAAACCCAAAATCGCCCTCAAAGCCTATAGCCTTCCCCTCTCCCAAGGTCGCATCGGAGTCTTCCTAGAAAATCGTCAAGAACTGCTCACCTTAGCCAACCAGCGCGATCGGGCCTTTTCTGATGTCGCCCACGAACTCAAAACCCCCCTCACCTCCATTCGCCTCGTCGCCGAAACCCTGCAAACTCGCCTCGATCCCCCCCTCCGCAACTGGATCGATCGCCTCCTGTCCGAAGTCATTCGCCTCAGCGATATTGTTCAAGTTCTCCTCGATCTGAGCCAACTCGAACGGGAATCGGCCTACAGCCTCAAGTGGAAATCCATCAACCTACCCGACCTGATCCGCTCCTCCTGGTTATCCCTCGAACCCCTAGCCCGACAGAAAGAACTCCAACTCCAATACTCCGGGCCAGAACAGCTCTTTATCCACGCCGACGAACATCGGTTATGCAGAGTCCTCATTAACCTACTCGACAACAGTATTAAATATAGTCCCCTTCGCGACCCCATATGGGTTAAACTGAGCCTAGAAGAATCAACAAGTGTAACCCCCCAATTTTCTCAAAACTTCGTGCATCTTGAAGTGATTGATGGTGGCATAGGCTTCCCAGAAACCGACTTACCCTACGTCTTCGAGCGATTCTATCGGGGAGAACCTTCCCGTGCCAGAGTCCTCTCTAACCCCAAAACTACTCCCATCCCATCTAAAAATGCCTCCGATCCCCAACCAACTCTCTTAACTCACAGTAGTGGATTAGGATTAGCCATTGTGCGGCAAATTGTCGAAGCTCATCAAGGATGGGTAAGCGCCAGCAACCATCCAGAAACCGGTGGAGCCTGGATTGAAGTTTATCTACCTCAGCATCCATACCATTAGAGGAAAATATGGAGGATCAATCAATTGGGGCACAACGGACTTGGATATGGCGAGGATGGCGTATCCGCTATACCTATATTCGCAGTTTATCGCGCTTAGAGGCGATTCCGATTGTGTTATTGCATGGGTTTGGCTCTAGTTTTGCCCAATGGCGCTATAACTTGAAACCCTTGAGCGAGTCACATTCGGTTTATGCGTTGGACTTGCTGGGGTTTGGAATGTCGCAAAAGGCTCCAGAGCGCTATGGTTCGCCGTTATGGATGGCTCAGGTGTATGAATTTTGGCGCACTTGGATTCAGCGCCCGGTGATTTTGGCGGGACATTCTTTGGGGGGTTCGGTGGCGCTGGCGATCGCCGATACTTATCCAGAGATGGTACAAGGCTTAGTATTGTTCACCGTTCCCCCTTCCCGTGAAGAGCTGTTTCAATCTCAAGTACAAGCTAACCTCGCTTCCCTGGAAGGGTTACTCACTCCCCGGTTTTTGCTGGTTCCCCTGTTTCGTCTCCTGTTTTATCCCCCTTTATTGATTCCCTTTGTGCGTCAAGGGTTGCGCTCGGTTTATGTGAATAAAGATCTCGTCGATGAGCAGCTCGTGGAAAGTTTTACGACACCGCCTCAAGATCCGGGAGCGGTAGATGTTCTCTCTCGCCTCTTCCTGTCGAAAAATAATCGGGAGTATACCCCCCATGTGGGGCGCGTGTTTCCCCGGCTAAAAATGCCCGTTTTGCTGGTTTGGGGCAAGCAAGACCCCATTTTTTCAATTCGCCAAGCTCGTGAGCTTGTAGCCCAAAATTCCCAGGCTCAGTTGGTGGAGATTGAAGCAGCAGGGCATTGTGTTTATGATGAACAACCGCAACAGGTGAATCGAGCGCTGTTACAGTGGATTGAGGAAATTACAGAGTAGAGGGGTTTTTGGGGATGTCAAAACCAGCGATTATTGCCCATCGGGGAGCAAGCGGATATCGCCCTGAGCATACCTTAGCGGCTTATGAGTTGGCGATCGCCCAAGGTGCAGAGGCTATAGAATTAGATATTGTCCCCACCAAAGACGGCGAGCTAGTGGTACGCCATGACTCCGAATTAAGCCAAACCACAGATATCCTCACCCATCCAGAATTATCCCATTATCGAACCCCTAAAACCCTCTATGGGCAAACTCTAGAAGGTTGGTTTACCGAAGACTTAACCCTCGCCGAAATCAAAACCTTACGAGCCAAAGAACCCTTCAGTTTTCGCTCCTCTGATTATGATTTTCAATATCCGATTTTAACCCTCTCCGAAGTTTTGCAATGGCATCAAGTCACCCAACAAAAACTCCAGCGTCCCATCACCCTCTATATAGAAATCAAGCATTCCCATTATTTTCGCAGCCTCGGCTTACCCCTTGAAGAGCGGTTAATTGAATTGCTTAAAAACAAAGGATATAAATTTTCCCTCGACCCGATTTTAATTCTATCCTTTGAAATCGAGAGCGTGCAATATTTGCGCTCTTTAACCGATTTGCGTCTCATTCAACTGATGGCACAAGCAGAAGATCGACCCTACGATCGCATGATCAAAGGAGATCCAGTAACCTATCAGGAGTTACTCAGTTTACCCCAATTAACCCAAATCGCCCAATATGCCAGTGGTCTAGGATTACATAAAGAACTGCTCTGGTCAAAGGGTAGACAAGATTTAGTGAACCAATGTCACGATCTCAATTTAACGGTGAATGTCTGGACTTTTCGCCGTGAATCTCAGTTTGTTTTACCCGATTTTTCTGGGGATTGGCAGAAAGAAATGCAAGCATTTATGAATTTGGGCATTGATAGTTTAATTACCGATTTTCCAGATGTAGATCGATAGTAATATCAAGTGCGGTTAAACACCATATTACAAGCTATTCCTCCCATGTTCAGTTATGGACTGGGTACGGAGGCGATCGCCGAATTGCTGGATTTACAGTTGATTGGATTAAGATTGATAGAATTTTGATTGGTCTATTGTAGGGGTGGGTTTCAAACCCACCCTATTGTAGGGGTGGGTTTCAAACCCACCCCTACAATACCTAAAAACCCGATCAACTTCTGAGGGTGACGCTAAATTTCTCGACTAAAGCATCGCGCACCTGTTGATGGATGGGTTCCACATCAGCATCTGCTAACGTGCGATCGCCTGCTCGATAAACCAGACGAAAGGCTAAAGAGCGCTGTCCTTCGGGCACATTTTCCCCTTGATACTGATCGAAAACTGCCACCGATTCTAATAACGAAGAGCCTTTCGGTTGTCCCTTCGCTGCTGCTTTTGCCATCACTTTCTCAATCTCAGCGACGGAAATTTGGCGATCGGCAAAGAAGGCTAAATCGCGATCGCTTCCTGGATAAGTCGAATATCCCTTATAAATTGGTTGCAGCTTTTCATCCTGTTCCAGTGCCGCCAAAATCACCTCTAAATCCAGTTCAAATCCATACACCTCATCCGGTATCTCTAACTCCTGACACAACTGGGGATGGAGTTGCCCAAAGGTTCCTAACCGCTCCCCTTGTAACCATAAGGAAGCCGTGCGCCCTGGGTGAAAGCGCTTGTCCTGTTGATGCGGTTGATACTCTACCTGGTTTTCTGGACTCCCCGAACCGGGTAAAATACCTCCGGGTGTGGATAAACCCACGCGCTCAAACACCGCTTCTAAAAGTCCTTTGGCTTCATACCAGCTTAGGGTTGCCGGTTTGCCACCGCGAATCCAATTGCCCACACTAGAAGCACTAATGATACCGGCTACAGAATCCGCTTCCATGAGTCCATCTTCCTCACGCCAGAAGATTCGGCCCATTTCAAACCCATTCAGGGGGCCATTGCCTTGTTGTAAATTGTACTGAAATGCCAGAATCAGACTCGATAATAACTCCGTGCGTAGGGTGGAATATTCCGTAAACAGGGGATTGGCGATCGCCACCTGAGTCGAATCAGCCGAAAGCAAACTATCCTGGCGCAGATGGCTCAACCCATAGGAATAATGCATCACCTCCGTTAATCCCACCCCTCGCAGAGCTTCCCGCAACTGCCGCACAATCGACTCATCAGCCGGTAGATATCCCGGTTCCGATTGAGCAGGTAGGGTTTCACAGAAATTATCATAGCCATACAAGCGAGCAATCTCTTCAATCAGATCGATTTCCCGCTCTAAATCTCGGTAGCGATAGGGTGGAATAGTGACTAGCCAAGTGGGAGCGCTCCCTTCGACTGCGCTCAGGGAGCGTTCTTGTTGTTCCAAAGTACAGCCCAAAGCCGTTAAAATCCGTTCCACATCCTCCCCTAAAAGCTCCCCTTCCACTGGTTGGGCATCGGGAGATTCGGGATTGGCTAATGGGGAACCCAGCACCTGTTTAACGCGATCGAAACGGAGAGAAATTTGCTTTCCTCCGGTGCGAGTATCCGGTCGAAAATCCGCCACATCCCCCGCGACGACTGCCCCATCTGCCAACTCTTGCAACAGTTGAATCGCCCGCGCTGCCGCCACTTCCAACTCCGCCGGATTCACCCCGCGCTCATACCGCGCCGAAGCCTCCGTTCGCAGTCCTTGGGAGCGAGCGGAACGGCGAGTGACGATGGGAGTAAAGAGGGCAGCTTCGAGTAAAATGCGTGTCGTTTGCTCATCAACTTCCGTGGCTTCTCCCCCCATTACCCCCGCCAGGGCTACCGGTTTGTCATTCGCCGTAATCACCAGAGTCTCCGACTTAGCCGCAGAACCGAGATCGCGAGATTGCCCATCGAGGGTTACCAGGGTTTCCCCCCTGTGGGCAAAGCGTACGCCAATGGTAGGCGATTCTGTACCCGCGACGGTTAAGAGGCGATCGTAATCAAACCCATGGAGCGGTTGCCCCCATTCCAGCAACACATAATTCGTAATATCCACCACATTATTAATCGGACGCACCCCGGAAGCTACCAAACGCTGCTGTAGCCAAGCCGGAGACGGCATCAGTTTCAGTCCTTCAATCACCGCACCGATATAAGCAGGACAGGGATAATTGCTCTCATTCTTCCCCTTGCCGCCTTGCTCATCGAGCTTCACCACCACCTTTCCGTTTTGCCCAGGCGGATTAAACGGCTCCAGATTCGGCAATTTCAGCGTCGCCCCTGTCAGAGCTGCCACTTCCCTAGCAATACCCACTAAACTCAAAGCATCCGCGCGGTTTGCCGTCGAAGTTAGATCCAAAATCACATCATCCAAACCCAACAGGGGACGCACATCAGCCCCCAGGGTTAAGCCTTCTTGGGTAAAAATATGAATCCCTTCTGATTCTTTTTCTAATCCCAATTCCGACAGGGAGCAAATCATGCCAAAAGACTTTACCCCCCGCAGTTTCGCCGGTTTAATTTTTAAGTCAATTTGGCTCAAATGGGTTCCCACCACCGCCACCGGTACGCGAATACCTGCGCGAGCATTGGAGGCTCCACAGACAATATTGAGGGGTTCCGCAGCACCAACATTGACTTGGCAGACTTGCAGCTTATTGGCGTTGGGGTGGGGCGCAGCTTCCATAATTTCACCAACCACCACTCCGTCAGCCCAAGTGCGGCGGTCTTCAATGTCTTCTACTTCAAAGCCTGCCATGGTCAAAGTATGAGCTAATTCATCGGCAGACAGGGTGATATCGACGAGTTCTTGCAGCCAGTTCAGTGAGATACGCATGGATGGGGGTTTGTTCTCTAAAAGTCTCTCTCAATCCTTTGTTTATTGTGCGCTCCTACCGGCCCCTTTGCCAAGATCGTCACCAACTTGCCCTTTGCTATTCTTGTAGAGTGATTAAATTCGATTCATTCAATTAAGCTGATGACTCTAACCATTGCTCTTGAACCTACACCGATAGAGACAGATGCCCACGGGGTTTTACGAGTCGGTAAAACTCGTGTCACCCTGGATACTGTTGTAATCGCTTTTCTTGAAGGGTGTACATGCAAGCAAATAGGGGAGCAATATCCATCCCTTGAGCTATCGGATATTTATCTAGCGATCGGTTACTACCTGAGACATCAGGATGAGGTAAACACTTACTTGGCAGAAAGGCAACGTCAAGCGGATGTGATTCAGCAGGAGGCTGAACAACAGTTTAACCCAATAGGAATCCGCGATCGCTTGCTTGCTAGGCGCAGTCAAACCCAATAACCAAAATGATTAAGTTTCTGGCTGACGAAAACTTTAACAACCAGATTGTAAGAGGTGTTCTTCAGCAAAATCCAGATATCGATCTTGTGCGTGTTCAGGATGTCGGCTTGAAAGGGGCAAGCGATCCGGATGTATTGTTGTGGGCTGCCCAAGAGAAACGGATTGTCTTAACCCACGATGTTGCTACGATGATAACGTTTGCCTACGAACGGATTCAGGCAGGTTTACCCATGCCTGGATTGTTTGAAGTTAAGCGGCGTGTTCCGATAGGGTTAGTGATAGAAGAGATTATTTTAATTGCAGAATGTAGCCTTGATGGGGAGTGGGAAGGACAGGTGAGATTTTTGCCTCTCAAATGATCGGGCACAGCGCAAAAGGTTAATACCCCAAGTCTAACTCTTCTGCTTGAGCAATCAGTTCTTCAAGCGCTGCTTTTTGAGACTCTTCAACCTTCTTTTTATAGTTCATCAGTTCCTCAAATAAAATTCGCCGATGCCGACCAACTTTGCGGTGAGGAATTTCATTTTTGTCCGATAGATCTAGAAGAAATGGACGGGAGATATTGAGTAGGTCAGCAGCTTGCTCAATCGTTAACTCAGCATTGACCGGCATAATGGTTACGGCTTTACCAAGGGCCATCTGTTCGAGAATATCCAAAAGGAGTTGAACTGCCGTTGGAGGAAGGGTTAGCTCTCTCTCAATGTCGCCATCACTCGTTACTGTCAGTTGTAATGGCTTTTGATTGGGAATCAGAGCAGCAAAGGTTTTGCTGGCCTCTCTTGCTATTCGTGCTTCTTCAGCAGTGGCGATCGCGGTTGATTGATTAATACTCATAGCAAGCCTTCCATATTTGTTCCCTCTAGTCTACCTACACCCGTGAGTTACTGCTACTTCTAGGCTGTAGGGTATGATAAAATATTGGCAAAAGAGGGATAAATTGAGGAAAATTATCGATGCAAATTACCATCAACTTACCGCCAGACCTAGAACAAGACCTCATCCGTCAAGCGGAGCAATCTAATATTCCCCTATCGACCTTAATTCTGCAAGTATTACGCCACAGGATCGAAACGTCAACAATTTCATCTTGCCAATGGCCAGAGGCAATATTATCTTATCAAGGAGTCTGGGATTTCCCTGCTTTCGAGTCTTATCGGGATGAACTGCTTCCCCCTCGCGAGCAGGAACTCTTTTAATGCAATATCTCCTTGATACCTGTGCAATTAGCGACTTCATCAAAAGTGTAATCTCTAGTTACAAAATCTGTAGACAGAGGCGATCAATCTACATGAATGGCTAAGGGTGCTATGGAGCTTGAGTAAATCTCCACTTAAAATGGGGTTGATTCAAGCAGTTCCATTGAGAGATTCTAGCATTATCTTCCTGTGAGTGTCCGTTGACCTGAAGACACTTCCCACTAGCCATATTTACCAAATAAACAAATCCATTGCCTGCATCTCTGGTACTCCAAAGGAAATTAGGTCGGTTTTGACAGGGATACTGACTAATCGTTACATTATCACCGTTAGAACTACCATCAACTTGAATACATAGACCAGTAGATCTGGACTTGATAAAGAACTTACCGTTCTGCGAAGAGTTTACCCTTTCCCAGTGCAAATTATACTGATTAACACAATTCCACTGGGTTACAGGAGTGCCATGGTTAAAACTTGGGGGTATATGAATGCATTTATCACTATGTTGTGTTCTTACATAAACAAAATTGTTTTTACAAGTAGGTACTCCAGTAGCAGAGGAGCTAATACCCACGAGTGAAACGGTGACTAATATTGTTTTTAGCAGCGAATTCAATTTCATAATTATTACCTTAGAACCCTATATATATTACTCAAAAAACAGTAGTGGGTCTAGTGGGAAAATATTCTATTGTGTCTTTCTTGTAAAAGCCAAGACCATTTCCTTTAATATGACTTTGTATACTAATGTATACAACTGTGCTGTAAAATACTAAACTGTCTGCTATGATCAGTTATAAGTAAGCGTTTTTCTTGATTATGATTCTCAAAGAAATGTTACATCTTGCCGATGAAATGATATTTACTAAAACCGGTAAGCACTTAGATGATTTGCAGCAAGCCATAGTGCAAGGAACTCTGGAACGCAAAACCTACAAGCAAATTGCTAAGGAGTTTGACTGTTCAGAAAGTCGTGTTCGGGAAGTAGGATCGGAATTATGGAAAATTCTTTCAAAAGAACTGGGAGAAGAGATTAGTAAATCTAATTTTCGAGCAGCTATGCAGAGATCGAAAAATTCTAATGTATTTGCTCAGAATGTATTTAAAAATGTCAGTAGTAGTTTTAATATTTGTGAAAAAACAAGACCAACTGTAGATTTATCAGAAAAATACAATGCTCAATTATTTGACTCTCACGATTTAAGTGAAATGCCAGAATTGGGTGCATTCTACGATCGCGCCTCTGAACTCGAAACCCTAAAAACCTGGATCTTAGAAGACCACTGTCGTATTATCACGCTTATGGGTATCAGTGGCATTGGCAAAACTCAACTCGCTGTACAACTGGTCGAACAGATTAAATCTGAATTTGAAACTGTGGTTTGGCGAAGTCTGGAACATGCGCCCACTTTGAGCGAGTTAGAAGCCGACTTAATCGAAGTGTTCTGTTCTCCTCAAGCTGAAGACGCTTCTGCTGAGAAAAAGAAAGAATTACCCCTAATTAAATATCTACAAAAACATCGCTGCTTGATTGTATTCGATGACATCCAAAACTTGTGCTGTCCTGAAGAACTCGCAGGCAAATATAAACCCGGTTATGAACCTTATAAATCCTTCTTCCGGAAAATCAAAAACTTACCCCATCAAAGTTGCTTGCTTCTCATCGGTTGGGAACACCCTAGAGACTGTATTCCTCTGAATCAGCAATCTTCTGGGGTTCGGATGCTGCAATTAAAAGGTTTAGATCCTGTATCAAGCGAAACTCTGCTCAGAGAGAGTAAGCTAGAGGATGTCGAAAAGTGGCACATTTTGAACCAATATGAAGGCAATCCTTTCTGGTTAAAAAGTGTGGTTTCTCTGATTCAAGAGCTAGAGATTGAGCCAACGGACATATCAGCCGAACCGAGACTATTATTACCGGAAAATGTGAAGGACAATTTACAGGAACAATTCAATCGCTTATCCCCCATAGAACAGCAAGTGCTTCATCTGTTAGCACAAGCAGAGGAACCGGTTAAGTTAGGACAATTGCTGCAAAATCAGGTGCTTTCATCTTCAGACTTAATCAATGCGCTCCATTCCTTGTGCGATCGCTCCTTAATTGAACGGAAAGATAAGCGCTATAGTCTTTCACCAGTGATTCAACAAGCAGTTCATATCCATGATTCCCAAGAGAAGGGTTCAACTTGATGAATTCTTTTAAAGTCACTATCAGCAGAAACTAGGGTTAACCCGTGTTGTACTGCTGTGGCAACAATCCACAGGTCATGGTCAGTAAATCCTAAGTTGATCATACTGGTACGGCGACGCTTATTTTTATCTTTTGGAGCAAAGTAATTAAAAATTGCGGATTTTATCCTGCTATAAATAACCGCTGTTTCTTCATCGATAAAATATAAGTCAATATAAGTTAAAAATGCTTCAACCGCTCGTTTATTTTCTAAGCTTTTTTGGGATTTATCTGTCATGTATAGCAGTTCTGCATAACTAATAATGCTAATTCCAAAACTATCACTTCCATGAGTATTTAATTGATTAATAACTTGGCGATCGCCATTAATAATATAGCTACAGTGGTTAGTATCTAGAAGATAAGACATGGGAATTAAAATTGAGCGGGCGATCGGTTTTTATAGACAATATTCAAGCATTCTTCCAGGTCATCACCTTGCCAAGTTGCCGCAAATTTTACTAAATCTGCGGCCGTTTTACCTCTTTTAATCGGGGGGAGTTTTTGAAAAGAAGATGGTTCAGAGTTTTCTAAGGCTTGAATAGATTCAATAAAGTCACTTACTAAGGCCAGTCGGTCTGGGGAAAGTTGATTAAGTTGAATTGCGATTTTTTGTCGTAAGTTTACTGAATTCATGATTACTTCATTTTTTTTGATTGTTTAACTTGATTTTAGTATAAAACCAGGTTTCCGATCCAGATTTGGGTTAGGGTACAAAGGCGATCGCCACAAAATCCGTATAGATAAATACATTTCTCCGGTGATTAAACAAGCCGTTCATCCAGGATTCCCAAAACAACGGGTCGATCCTTGACTTGATTTTTGTGGCCTCATTGCATTGTGAGAATGATTATCATTTTATATTCAATCTATGACCCTTACATCCAGTGACATCACTCGATCGCCTATAATCGATCCAGAGCGTTCTGAGCAAGAGCGATGACAGCCACGTTACCCACAGCAACACCCCCTGAAATGATCCATCTTTCGGGTATTAGTTGGAAAACCTACGAGCATCTTCTGGAAGAACTGCAAGACCGCCGTTTGCGCTTAACCTACTATCGTGGAAAATTAGAAATCTTGGCTCCTTCACCAGAACACGAACTCTATAAAACAGTCATGGGGCGCTTTGTCGAGACTCTGGCAGAAGAATTAGACATTAATATTTATCCTCTGGGATCGACCACATACAAGCATCCAGAGTTAAGCGGAGCAGAACCTGATGAATGTTTTTATATTCGCAATATTGCTGCCATTCGCGGCCGGCGAAGATTGAAACCGGAAGATCCACCCCCCGATCTGGTCATTGAAATTGATATCACCAGCAGTTCGAGCGATCGCTTGCAGGTTTATGCCTCTTTGGGAGTCCCTGAAGTTTGGATTTATGATGGCAGCACTCTAACTATCCAACAATTACAAAATGAAGAGTATATTGCCTCCACGAACAGTCAATTTTTCCTCAATATTCCCATCCCAGACATTTCCAGATTTCTCCAACAAGCCGAAACGATAGATTATTTAGAATTAATCAAGCGGTTTCGCAATTGGGTCAAAACAGCGCTCTGAATTGATTTCAGACCTTAATGAGGTATCGAGATGAAGATGAAACGGCAGGCGATCGCCCAAGACACGCTAAATATCCTCAACACTGGCGCTTATCATCGGGAGCAAGGGCAACCGGTGAATATTCAACAGGACATTAAAACCTGTTTAGCCCGAACCACATACTACGAACCCGAAACCCTAGTTACTCTTGAAAATCAGGTTCTTTCCCTTGCGCCCCCCTTTGAGCATACGGAGTTTATTGTTAGGAATGAGACGACTTTAGTGGGGGCAGAGCGCCTAGCGCGATCGCAGCAGTTTGAAAGAATTGCCATACTTAATTTTGCCTCCTCTAAAAATCCTGGAGGTGGATTTCTCAACGGTTCGCAAGCTCAGGAAGAAAGTTTAGCTCGCAGTTCAGCATTGTATAAGAGTTTGACTCAGTGCCGAGAATACTACGACTATCATCGCGCTCATCGTAATCTTTTGTACTCCAATCGGATGATTTATTCACCCCATTGTCCCGTTTTTCGCCAAGATGATGGCACATTGCTAGAGGCTCCCTATCGGGTTGACTTTATCACCAGTCCAGCCCCTAATGCGGGGGCGATCGCACGCAATAATCCCGAACAGCTCCAACAAATTCCTCAAGTTTTGGGCGATCGAGCCAGTAAAGTCTTGAGTCTAGCCGCCCATTACAACTGTGATGCCTTAGTCTTGGGCGCTTGGGGATGTGGTGTTTTCAGAAACGATCCCACAGTGGTTGCCCAAACATTTGCTGATTTCCTCCTGCCCCATCAACCCTTTTGGGGACGATTCAAAACCGTATTATTCTCCGTCCTTTCCTCAGACAAACAGCAGCACATCCTGGCTGAATTTGAACGCCGATTTGCAGCGTTACGCCCTGGTAATGAGCAATAGAATGCGATCGACACCCACAAAATCCGGGTTGCTGCGATCGACAAGGGTCGGTTCCGACCATTCGGGTTAAGTTTGGTATAGAGCCTTTTTCTTGCGCTATGCCCTGCATGTCCCAAATTTCGGGCGATCCATACAGTTAACTGTCAACTTCTGGAAAGACAAGGTATGATAATTAAGTAGGGATGCATAACTCAAAAGTCATACCTAGATTGTAATTGATGATTGGATCGCTGAACCCAGTCGCTTGGTATAATTACCCTCAACTTCCAGATAAAGGTAGCAATTAGAGCGACAATGACGATCGAGTTAGGCGCTTAACCTGCGTCATCATCAATCTAGGATCGTCCTATCCTGGCAGTCAAACTTAAGAAGCGAGTAAGGCCTCAATGAGCTACTGCGTTAACCCAGTTTGTCCAAATCCAGAAAATTCTCCCAATGCTCAAGTTTGTGCTGCTTGTGGCTCCAAACTATTGCTTCGAGAGCGTTATCACATCTCTAAACTCTTGGGACAAGGTGGATTTGGGGCGACTTTTCTGGCTCAAAATATATCTCTTCCGGGGAATCCCTATTGTGTCATCAAACAACTCCGCCCGGCTTCAACTTCCCCACAAACTCTGCAAATGGCTAGAGAGCTGTTTCGGCGAGAGGCGAAAACCTTGGGTAAAATTGGCAATCATCCCCAATTGCCGGGTTTGCTGGATTATTTTGAGACGGAACAAGAATTCTATTTAGTTCAGGAGTATATTAGCGGAGCCACGTTAAGCCGAGAGGTGAAGCGGGGAGGGCCGTTTACAGAGGCCGGAATTAAGCAGTTTTTAAGCGAATTATTACCCGTTATTGAGTATATCCACTCCAATCAAGTCATTCATCGAGATATTAAACCGGCTAACTTGATTCGCCGCAATCAGGATAAAAAATTAGTCTTAATTGATTTTGGGGCGGTTAAGGATCAGGTGAATCCGACGGCAGTGGAGAATAGTTCGGATCAAACGGCTTTAACGGCTTTTGCGATCGGGACTCCAGGATATGCTCCCCCCGAACAGATGGCTCTGAGACCGGTTTATGCCAGTGATATTTATGCAGTCGGGGTGACTTGTATTTATTTGCTAACGGGTAAGTCTCCGAAGGATTTGGGCTACGATCCGGCAACGGGGGAGATTTTATGGGAACGACAGGTACAAATCAGCGACCATTTAACCCGTGTGTTGAAGAAAATGCTTGATGGGTCGGTTAAACATCGGTATCAGTCGGCTCAAGATATTTTGAAGGCTTTGGAGTTAGAGCCTTATTTAGATAGTTTGGCTCAGGGGATGTTAACGGGGCCGGTGAAGCCAACTTCAGAGACTTCTTCTAAAGGAACAGGCAGCCGGAATACGGGAAATTCTGGGCCGAGTAGCCATTTGTCTCGGTTTGGGGTGTCGATTCGATCGCGCCAATCCAGGTTACGAGGCGCGGGTAATACGGGGCTTTCTAATACGTCTCTTTCCACTCAGGCCAATTCTGGCCCGACTTCGGGGCCAAGTGCGGGGGGAAATAAGCCCAAGATTCCTACTCGTTTGAAGGAGCAGGAGTTGGCTACTTATTATGCTAAGGGGCGGCGGGATTTTGTCGATCATGATTTGAGTGCCCTCAATCTTCAGGAGATGGTGTTTCCAGAGGCGAATTTCCGGGAATGTAAGTTTGTGAAGACGAATTTTACTCGTGCGAATTTGTTTCGCTCAGATTTTACGAAGGCGCGTTTGAAACAGACGATTTTGCGGGATGCGAATTTGAGTCGGGCTTATTTTAATTATGCCAATTTGGAGGGGGCGGATCTGCGAGGTGCGGATTTGAGTTATGCCTATTTGAGTAGTGCGAATTTGAATGGGGCGAATTTATGCGGGGCGAATTTGACGGGGGCGAAGGTGACGGAGCAGCAGTTGAAACGGGCGCGAACGAATTGGAGGACGGTGTTACCCAAAGGGCGGAAGTAGACTCAATGAGGGAATGCTTCGGGTTAAATTCTTATTCATATCAAGTCCGCTTATTCATGTCCGCGAAGCGGAAATCCCCTAATTAAAAATCCAGGGAGCAAGATGCTCCCACTCCAGTTAGATCAAAGAATTGGAGGAGTGTGGGTATGTTGCCCGCTTCTTGAATCCAATTAATCGGATTTGATATCATTACTCATTACTCAAAAAAGGGCGATCGCCACGATCGCCCTTTTTCAGTGCAAAAACTCCCACTAGGGGAGTCTTGAGTTAAGTGTACTCAAGGCATATGAGTTGAGGGCCTTAAACCTCGTAGGGTTCTTTACCACTAAATTTGAGGGTCGCTGGCTCAGGGTTGCTGCCGATATTGCGGTCAATTTTACCGACAAATTCCCGACCTTCGTTCACTTTTTCAGGGAACACGCCATCTGCGGGGTGGAGATACTCGACTTCACCATTGGGATAAACCCGGTAAATTTTATAGTCATTGATCTTAAATTTGGGCCGCAGTTGGCGATAGGCTAGGGCCAAGCATTGTTCCTTGCGAGCCAAATACAGAAGGTTGTCGCCTTCTTGCATAGTGGCTGCACCACCAGTGGGCATCTCAAAGACTTGAGCTTTGGGGGATGTCCAAGTGATGGCGTACTTTTCTTCTACGGATGCTTTGGTGAGTAGTCCACCAGTGCTGCCGCCAAATAAGGGCGCTTGTCCGGTCAGTGTCTCACTCATGGTTAAAGCTCTCTCCTCTAAACCAAGATTTTTATGGCATCCTATCACTGAGATGGGGGTGGACTAGAGATTTTGTTAGGAACTGTTACAGTTGTTCATAATTGGTGGTCAGGAAGCCTACTTTTGCCGCCCAACGGTGGGCGACGGGCGACGGGAGCGGGAAGGGCGATCGCTTCTGGATGAACCTTGAGAAAAGTCTTTGTCTACGATGGGCAAGGTGAAGCGGAATTGAGAGCCTTGGTCTTTCCCTCCAGACTCGGCCCAAATCTGCCCCCCCCAGTTGGCGACAATTTGACGGCAAATGGCTAAACCGAGACCTGTCCCCCCGGTACTGCGACGCAGGGCACCTTCTTCTTGATAAAAGCGATCGAAGACAGTTTCGAGACGGTTGGGTTCAATTCCGCGACCACTATCTTCAACCGTCACTAAAACCATGGTGCGGTTATTTGCGGCGCGTTTTTGGGGGGGGACAAGATCCTGAAATTGCCTTTGGGTACTCAAGATGGCTCCGATAGTGACTTGTCCTTGGGAGGGGGTGAATTTACAAGCGTTATCGATGAGTTTGGATAAAACTTCGACCAACCATTCTCCATCGACATGAACGAGGGGCAGGTTGGTGGCCAGATGGGTAATAATTTGGGGTAAGTCTTGGTTGGGTTGATGGCTTCGGATGCTGCTGATGGCTAAGTCGATACATTCTTGTAAGGGTAGGGGTTCGGGATTCCAGTCTACGGAGCCGCTTTCGAGGCGAGACAGGGTGAGGAAGTCTTGGATCAGCTCTCGCAGCCGTTCGGCATCGTCTAGGGCGGTATTGAGCATCACCTGGCGCAAATCCTGGGGCATGTCGGGTTCGGTGGCTAAACTTTCCAGACAGACTTGGATGGTGGATAGGGGAGTGCGAAGTTCGTGACCGGTGATGGCGATTAGGTTACGGGTGGTGAGATCTAGGGCTTCGAGTTGTTGGTTGAGGTCTTCGAGGTTAGCGTAGGCTTGAGCTTGGATCAGGGCGACTCCAATTTGGGAGGCGATCGCCTGTACCATTTCCAATTGACTGGCTGCCCAGGTATAAGCACTGTCTCCACAGTGGTGAATTTCAATCATTCCCAGCAGTTCCTCTTTGTAGAGTACGGGAACCATTAACCAGGAGTGCATTTTGGCCGGGGTGAGTTGATCTCGAAGGGTGGGGTGATTGAGGGTATCCCGATTTAAGTTGCTCAGGTAAGCCCGGTGATGTTGCTCAACCACCTGGGAGAACAGGGGATGCTCGGTTAGGGGCCAACTTTTCCCTTTCAAAGATGAGAGTTTTTGGGAGTTAATGTACTCATATTCGATGGTGACCTGCTTTTGGGTCGCTTTACAGGGGTAAATGAGGCAGCGACAGCTCTCCATGGCTTGGCCGAGTTCTTTGGCAGCGATCTGAAAAATTTCTTCCGGGTCTAGGGAACGGCGGATGGCATCGGTGATGGAGTTAACGAGGCGTTCTTTTTTTTCTTGGTTGGCGATCGCCGTATAAGCCTTCACCAGTTTATATTGACCCGCTTGTAAATAGGTCACTAGACGCTCCGCAAATGGGGCCGGATCGAGATGAGTTATTTGACAAGCTGGAGCTTGGGTGATAAGAGTTTGGGCTTGTTCAATCTTTGTGGCTAATTCCGGACGATAGTCTACAATTCGAGAGAGCAGGGCATGGGCCGCCTCTTCACACACCTGGCGATCGAACGTCCAAATCCCCTCAAAGCGCCGCCCTTGATCCATCGTCATCAACGGCAATTCCGGCAACCCCATTCCCAATGGATCGCGTTCGCGACAAATTAAACAAGTGGCATACTGCTGACCAATAATCACCAAATGCCACTCATGCTTAAGTTCATCCTGGAGATCAAAAGCAACGGTTTCATACTCCTGGGAAGCACTCTTAAACTCCGTTTCTGGAGCCGCCAGAATATAAACCTGGTCAGTTTTTTGGGCAATGCGGCGATAGCGATGAGACTCTTGGCGATAAAACCGCTCTCGCTGGAAATTGGCAATCACTAAGGGGCGATCGCCCCCAGCCAATACCTGGTCTTCCATGGCATGGGAAAGGGCAGTCAAAGACGGCTTAAAATAGATTTGCGATCGCAGTTGGGGTAACCTTTGTAAAAGGTCAGCCAACACGGAAGTGTAATTACTCATTAACGCTGCTTCGCCCAGTCAGGACAACTCCACTCTTAACTTAAGTTTAGTTTGTTTAAGTTTTCATTCTATCGAGTTCTCGGGCCGTTTGATGCGGTTTATAGTCCAGGCAATCGATCGCCCGTTCCGAATTGGCATACTGAGGATGTACCGTACATTTTAACCGATGGTCATTAGTAAAAAATTGACAATGGGCACAGGGAATCTGATGCATTTGCTTGGCCTGAGCCAGACCCTCTCCCATCGCTCGACCTAATGTCCAGGCCACAACCGCAATCAAGACCCAAGCACTGATAAAGCAAATGGGCACCAGGAAAGGCTCTATCACTTGCATCAAATCAAATAAGAGATCGATAATCGTGAGCATAAAGGTATCCTTAATTCTGAAAAACAAGCAAGTTATGATTCTTATATAGCAGGATCTGACTTAACACAAGAACCTTCTTGATTGAAACCCCCTCACCTCCCCTAACCCTTAAATTACAAATTGTAAACAATCCTCCCACAGCGACTCAAACCTAAAACACCTATGAGATGATTAACTCTACAGAGCCAACAATCAACTACGAAACAGTAAAGAACTATTTATGAGCCTCAGACTTGGTGATACCGTTCCCAATTTTACCCAAGCCTCTTCCGAAGGTGAAATTGACTTCTATAGCTGGGCAGGAGATAGCTGGGTCGTCCTGTTTTCTCACCCCGCAGACTATACTCCCGTTTGTACCACAGAACTGGGCATGGTCGCCAAACTCAAACCAGAATTTGACAAACGCAATGTTAAAGTCATTGCCCTCAGCGTTGATGGTGTAGAATCCCACAAAGGATGGATTGGAGACATTAACGAGACCCAAAAAACAACCGTCAATTATCCCATTTTGGCCGATGAGGATAAAAAAGTCTCAAATCTCTATGACATGATTCATCCAGAATCCTTGAACAACTTAACCGTTCGTACCGTTTTTATCATCGATCCCAACAAAAAACTGCGCCTCAATCTTACCTATCCAGCCAGCACCGGACGCAACTTTGATGAAATTCTGCGAGTCATTGACTCCTTACAATTAACCGATTATCATCAAGTTGCCACTCCAGTTAATTGGAAAGATGGAGATGATTGCGTCATTGTCCCCTCTCTCAAAGATCCACAAGTCTTGAAAGAGAAGTTTCCCAAAGGATATGAAGAAATTAAACCCTATTTACGCATGACTCCCCAGCCCAATAAATAGGTTATAGCACTTCATTCTAGGGTGGGGAAGTGGGGACACGGGGACACGGAGACGCGGGGAAGTGGGGACGCGGAGACACGGGGACACGGGGACACGGGGACGCGGGGACGCGGGGACGCGGGGAAATTACTTCTTGCCTATTCCCTATTCCCTATTCCCTATTCCCTATTCCCTATTCCCTATTCCCTATTCCCTATTCCCTATTCCCTATTCCCTATTCCCTATTCCCTAAAGATAAAGTTCGGTAAGTAAACGGATGGATATCAAAGCAGGATTTATAGCCACAGTCGGCAACACGCCCCTGATTCGATTAAACAGCTTTTGCGAAGAAACCGGGTGTGAGATTCTCGGTAAAGCAGAATTCCTCAATCCAGGGGGTTCCGTCAAAGACCGAGCCGCCCTGTATATTATCGAAGATGCCGAAAAACAAGGACTCCTCAAACCCGGTGGTACAGTCGTAGAAGGAACGGCGGGTAACACAGGCATCGGTTTAGCCCATATTTGTAATGCTAAAGGCTATCGTTGCAAAATCATTATTCCCGAAACCCAATCCCAGGAAAAAATAGAGGCCCTGCGTACCCTAGGCGCAGAGGTACAAACCGTTCCAGCCGTTCCCTATCGAGACCCCAATAATTACGTGAAATTATCTGGCCGAGTCGCCGATGAACTCGATAACGCCATTTGGGCCAATCAATTTGATAATTTAGCCAATCGTCAAGCCCATTATGAAACCACAGGGCCAGAACTTTGGCAACAAACCGACGGTAAAATTGATGGTTGGGTGGCAGCTACAGGAACCGGGGGAACCTATGCCGGAGTTGCGATGTATTTGAAGGAGAAAAACCCCAATATTCGCGTAGTTGTCGCTGACCCCATGGGGAGTGGTTTATATTCCTATGTGAAAACCGGAGAAATTAAACCAGAAGGCAATTCAGTCACCGAAGGAATTGGCAATTCTCGGATTACCAAAAATATGGAAGGCGTGCCCATCGATGATGCCATTCAAGTGGACGATCCTGAATGTATCCGAGTCATTTATCAGTTATTGCGCCGGGATGGTTTATTTATGGGCGGTTCCGTTGGTATTAATGTGGGAGCTGCGGTAACTTTAGCCAAACAAATGGGGCCGGGACATACCATTGTCACGGTGTTATGTGATGGGGGCGCTCGCTATCAGTCCAAGCTTTATAATCGAGAGTGGTTAGCCTCGAAGAATTTGCTACCCTCTCCCTAAATCCCTCTCCCACGGGAGAGGGCATGTCCTGTTGCACAACTTATTTAGACTAGCTATAGTCACGACTAAAGTCCTTGCCAACTATTCGGGTTGCCAGGGGAGCCAGTCTTCATCTAGGTAGGCTAAGGCTATCTTGGAGAATCAACTCAATTTCTGAACAGAAATTGTTAACGGTATCATTCAACCAAAGTTGGTAGTCTGGGTCGTATAATAACGTGGGTTGAGGTTTAACTTGAGGTTCCATAACTCATTGCCTCTATCGGTTTCTTGATTGTATCGGCAAAAATAGCGATCGCTGTTATTCCTCTTCTATCATGTTCTCAAAAAGGCTGGTGAAAGATGAGTGAAACCCAAGCAACTAAACAGGTGCGGGTGTGCCAATACCAAAGCTGTCGTAAGTTAGGAGCAGATCGGGTATTGGAAGCATTTGAACTGCATCCGGTTGATGGGGTAGAGGTTATAGCCGTTCACTGTTTGGGGCAATGTGGCAATGGGCCGATGGTCTTGGTCTTACCAGAAGAAGTTTGGTATTGTCGGGTTTCTCCCCAGGAAGTGCCTGCGGTAGTCGAGCGGCATTTGATTGGGGGAAACCCGGTTAAAGGGATGTTATATCGGAAGTTTCATCCGTCTAACGGTTAAAGAGGCTAGGATTGATTGGGTAGACGAACTTTGGTCACTAAGCCGACTCGATGCAAGAGGCTAATGACTCCCCAACTGGGATCGATTTCCCACCATTTTAAGCCGCAACGAGCAGAAGAGGGAAAGGCATGATGGTTATTGTGCCAACCTTGTCCGTAGGTCAAGGGGACTAACCACCAAACATTGGTGGATTTATCATCGGTGTCATAGGTACGATAGCCGAAGGTGTGAGCGACACTGTTGACACCCCAGGCACCATGCCAAAGGAGAACGACGCGGACGACGCTTCCCCACATCACCCAAGGCAAGCCTCCGAGGGCAAAGAGGATGGCGGCTAAACCGAAGTGCAAAACCAGGAGATAGCGATCGCAGAATAGATAAAACGGATCGTCTTTGATATCTTTGGTCACTTTAGCAATTTTCTCATCTAACTCAGGTTTATGATAGAGAATCCAGATAAAATGACTCCACCAGAATCCTTTGTTAATATTGTGATAATCGCCTTCTTGATCGGAATGGGCATGATGAATCCGATGGGTTCCAGCCCAATCAATGGGGCTAGATAAACCGCTAAAAGTTCCACAAAACACAAAAAAATATTCAACCCATTTGGGACAAGTAAAGCTACGGTGACTGGCTAAACGATGCCAGCCAATTTCCACTCCCGATCCGGTGATAATGTGCAAAACCAGAAAAACGCCCACAGCCGACCAACTAAAAAATGGGGGGAAAAAGGCTAAAACGGCTCCGATATGCATGGCAATCATCACCCCTATGATAATCCAGTTTAATTGGGGAGAGGCTTCGGTTTCAGGAATCGTCGTTTTAGAAGTGATTTCTTTAATCATCAAAGGTTACCTGAGATAAATTGGTTTAGCTTTTGATTACCCCTTTTGGGTAAAGGGTTGATAGCATTTGTCCTCATCGTATAAGTGACAAACGCTGGTAATTTTCCAGAGAGAAGAGAGAGAAAATTCATTGGTGGTCATGTATTCTCCCCAATTTTCTTCTAGACTGGCATTGGCCCGACGCAGATTGTACCAGGGGATAGCCGTGGAGATGTGATGGGGAACATGAACGTTAATATCATGGGCCATCCATTCAAACCATCTGGGATATTGACAATGGGCCGTTCCCATGAGTTGGGCTTCGGCTTCGTTCCATTGAGATTGGGGTTTAAAGGGAATATCGGGTTTGGTGTGATGTAAGAGGGTGATGGTACTCATCCAGAAATGGAAGACGAGCCAAGGCATTAACCAATAGTTGACTAATCCCCACCAGCCGGTGGTGGCAATGAGTAAGGGAAATCCGATCGCCATTTGAGCGAGGACAAAGAGAACGGAAAACCGAACTTGTCCCCGTTGTTTGCCTGCAAATGTCCACCATTGGAAGTGGAGTTTTGCCCAATGAACGGCGGAGGCTAACCACCAAAATTTACCCCGCAGGGCACGATAGGCCCATTTTTCGATGGGATGGAAACTGTTGTATTCTTCGCGGGAATAGGCTTTCCAAGCGTTATCAATTTCTAGGCAGTTGGTGTATTTATGGTGGATGTCATGTTGAATCCGCCAACTATGGAAGGGATAGATGCAGGGAATAAGAACGAGATGGCCGACGAGGTTGTTGATCCATATGCGATTGGAGAAAGAGCGGTGTCCGCAGTCGTGAGCGAGGACGAATAGGCCGGTGAAGGCGCTACCGGTAAAGAGCCAGAGTAGGGGAAGTAAGTACCAAGGGGCGTGAGCTGTGCCCCACCATCCTAAACCGACGAGGATCAGATTCGTGATTACTCCCGTCCAGGCTTTCAGGGGATGTTTGATAAATACTTCCTTGGGAAGGGTATTGAGAATATCTCTGAGGCGGATATTGGGATCGAGTCCGATCTTCTTGTCTGCTTGCAGCAGTTCAGACGGGTGCGCGATCGCTGTTTTCATGCGAAATTTTCCTGTTGTATGGTTTATAGATTTGAGGTGGAGACGATCCACCCCAGTTGAAGTGAGGCCCAAAAGGGGATGACTAGGATTCGGAGAAGGTGCGATACCCCTTTTCTTCGTCATACAAGTGGCAAACATCGGTAATTTGCCACAAAAGACGGAAAGAAAAGCGATTTCTGGTGATATATTCTCCCCAATTTTCTTCAATGCTGGCGTGTGCTTTACGCAGGTTATACCAGGGAATGGCAGTGGTTAAATGATGGGGAACATGAACGTTAATATCATGGCAAATCCACTCAAACCACCAAGGATATTTACAATCCGTGCTACCGACGAGCTGGGCGGTGACTTCATGCCATTTTCCGTCGGGTTCAAATCTGAGATCGGGCAAAGTGTGGTGCAGGAGAGTAACGGTACTGAGCCAAAAGTGGAAGACCAACCAAGGCATACACCAGAGGGAAAACCAGCCCCACCATCCTGTGGTAGCAATGAGCAGGGGGAAGCCAATTGCCATTTCTGCCATGACGAATAGGGCAGAAAATTTGAATTGTTCCCGTTCTTTTCCTGGCTTGATTGTCCACCATTGAAAGTGGAGTTGAAACCAATGGACAATGGAGCCTAACCACCAGAATTTTCCATGGAGGGAGCGATAGACTGTTTTTTCAAATTTATTGAGGGCTTCATACTGCTCCACGTAGAAGGGATTCCAGGTATTATCGCGGTCAATATGATTCGTATTTTTATGATGAATGTTATGTTGAATTCTCCAGGGATGGAAGGGATAAATGCAGGGAGTGAGGGCAATATGACCGACCAGATTATTGACCCATTTCTTGTTCGCAAAGGAACGATGGCCACAGTCATGGGCAATTACAAATAAGCCAAAAAATCCGGTTCCTGTAAAGAGCCAGAGGAGGGGAAGTAAGGTCCAGGGGGCGATCGCGATTCCCCACCATCCTAAACTGACGAGAACGACATTGGAGAGAAAGCCAAACCAAGCCTTAAATCGGCTTTTGATAAAAACGTCTTTGGGTAAGGTTTTTAAGACATCTTTTAAGCGCAAATTTCGATCGAGTTGGGGTCTTCCCGTTGATATAAGCTCCGCCGAGGGATTGGCGATCGCTGTTTCCATGCTAAATCTTCCTCAGTCAACAATTGCATCATTATACCCCTTACTTACGCAATTTTCATGAATTTTAGAAAAGCTAATTTTGAGGATCGATCGAGCAATTCTAAATCCATAAAAAGGGCATATTTTCAACCGTATAAATACTTATTTTTTCTGCCAACAACCTTTATTTTTCTTTCAAAGGAGGACGGGGGGTATGGGCCTTAGCAGGTGTGCCCCAACAAATGTAGGCTTCTGGTAAAGAGCGAAACACACTACTACGGGCCCCAACCACGGTATTTGAGCCAATTTCGACCCCTGGAGAGACAAAACAATCGGTCGCAATCCATACCCCATTGCCCATCTTAATCGGGGCAGTTACGAGGCAAAAACAGGGGTCTTTCACATCATGGGAACCCGTACAAAGATAGGTTTTCTGGGAGATCACACAATGTTGGCCAATTTCAATCTCATCTAAGCTATAGAACACCACATCATCGCCAATCCAACTGTAATCGCCAATGGTTATTTTCCAGGGATAGGTAAATCGGGCCGTAGGTCGGATGACCACCCCTGGGCCAATTTTGGCCCCAAACCAGCGTAACAGAACGATCCGAATACCATGCCAATTATGTAGAGTTAAGGGGAAAGTAACCCCTTGCACAAACCACCAAAGAATAATCATCCAACTGGGACGACCGCGATCGAAATTGGACTGGTCATACTGGCGTAAATCCACCCAGGAAGGAGAATCTAGGCGATAAGATTGGGAGGGTTCAGGACTTGATGGGGGTGTTGACATGGCTAGGGGAAGATTGAGATCCAGAAGATTGAGCTTTGGTGGGATTAATATGCCCTCCAAATTGGCGCAGTTCAAATAGTTTTACGCCAATATTGTATTCATATTGACTCAGGAGCCGGGCATAAATATATCCAGCGCGGCCATCTAAAAATCCCAGTTGGAGAATATAGTGTAAGATAAATCGAATAGTGGGTTTAAAGGGTAGGCGCACCCAGATTTTTTTCAGCCACCGTTTGCGCTGGACTGCATCGCCAAATAAATTTGCACCAATGGTATTGCCTTCGTCCATGCCTTCAATCAGGTTGTAATAGACTCTAGCTTCCCAATTAGAATAGCGGTTATGGCGAGCGAGCCAAGCATAAATATCCCGGAAGTCTTCATGGAGCATATCTTCTTTGAGGTATCCCACATTGCCGTCGAGGATCACATGCTCATGCACTTCATTATCACCGGCATTTCTGACATCTTCCACATTGAGGTTTTCGTAGCGTCCTTTTTGATGTTTGAACAGGCGTAAGTTCCAATCGGGATAGCGTCCCCCATGGCGAATCCAAGATCCGAGAAAAATAACTCGGCGATTGAGATAATAGCCATTCATGTTAGGGTCTTGAATTGCTTTTTTGATTTCTTCCCATAGTGGAGGAGTGATGCGTTCATCACAATCGACAATCAAGATCCATTCATTACGAAAGGGGAGATTGTCTAGAGACCAGTTTTTCTTTTTTGGCCACGATCCATTAAACTTAAATTGGATGACGTTTGTTCCTAAACTTTCGGCAATTTCTGCGGTGCGATCGCCACTTTGGGAATCGACAACAAAGATCTCATCCGCCGGTTGCAAACTCTCCAAGCAAGCAGCTATGTTATCTTCTTCATCTTTTGCTGGAATAATAATTGATACTGGGACTTTAGGTGCTTCAGAGGTCATAAGGGCACAGGAGGTACAAGGGCAACGTTTAGGATATCAGATCGATCTCAAAGTTTCGATTGGGGGATCTGCATTTTTCTTTTTTAGTTATAACAGTTATGGTCTGACGGCCAAGATCAATGGAGTGGAGATAGATTTACTTTGATGGAGATTTTGTAGACCATAATCCTTCGATCGCCGTAGTTAGATAGCCGATTTGACCATAGGCATAGACTAGGTTATCAAACCTCTGGGCCGGATCGCGGATGTATTTCACGGATTTATAGAGTCCCCGAATGATGCGTTCTCCTCCCCGCGAAAATTGATGAATTCCTCCCCGGTTGGAGAGTTGTTCCCGATAGCATTCGCTCACCCCTTGCCACCACCCTCGACGCAGAAACCAAGATCGGTTAACTCGTTCGGGAGCGACGTTATGGGCAACTAAGGCTTCGGGGAGATAGCTGACTTGCCATCCCGATTGTAGGGCCAATTCGGTCATTACCAGTTCTTCATTGGAGAGCAATTTTTTCCCGACTCGCCCTAAATTGGGGTCAAAGCCACCAATGTCTGCGAGGAAACTGCGGCGGATGGAGTAGTTTAAGCCTCTGGGGGTGTGGTTGGGTTGGGTGATGAAGAGGGGTTTATCGCCTAAATCATAGGCTCCGAGATTACCGGCTAAACCTTCTGAGAGCCACGGGGGAGGGGTAATATCGGGGGGCCAAATGAGGGTGACTTTACCGCCAGCGATCGCCAGTTTATCGTTCTCTGCGTAGGCTTTAGCCAGGACGGTTAACCAGGAGGGTGTGGCGATCGCATCATCATCTAAATAGGCTAAAATTTCTCCACTGGCGGTTTTTGCACCGGTATTGCGAGCCACGGATAAACCGGTGACGGGTTCGTAAACCGACTTCAAGCGGGGATGGGGTTGTAAGGAGTGTATGACTTCTTGGGTGCGATCGCTTGAGGCATTATCAACCACAATCACCTCAAAGTCGGGATGATCTTGACTGAGCAAGCTTTCTATGGCTGCACCCAGATATCGCTCTCGGTTATGGGTACAGATAATGGCTGAGATTTGGACGCTCATGGGGGAATAGGGGAATGGGGACGCGGGGACACGGGGACGCGGGGACAGGGAGATAGATAGAGATAGGTTTAGGGCTTTCTTTGGTTATTTCTTTGATTAATAGGGTGGGTAGATTGAATTGTCCATTTTTCGGGTTGTGAAGCCATTTTTACTAACTGACCTAATATTTCTTCCAAATGATCATCGTCACCTCCATTGCATTTTGCCATACTCTCAATTCCTTAAAAGAACGAATATCTGCCATAATCAACAGGTGTCATATCTTTTTTTACTCAATTCTCTCATTTTAATTCAATCCCCGTGTCTTCACCCCCCTGTCTCCGCGTCCCCGCGTCCCCGCGTCTCCGCGTCCCCGTGTCATACTCACTAGGGTTTAAGTTGGCGATGTAAACCGTTTAAGGATTGGGCTAACTGGGATAGACGCTCTTCTAGGATATGCTTTTGGCTCAGAAATTGCCGCAATTGTTGATAGCGATGAATGGCTAAACTAATCGATGGGATTTCTTCTGCTGCACACGAACGACTCCAAACCTCTCCATTTTCCTTCAGTCCACAGAGTCGGTAGGAAGTGCGAGAGCCTGGGTTGGGGGTAGATTCGAGCCATCCCTCGATAATTGGCCCTTGATGATAGAGTGCTGTAATTTGATGATGGATCTGGTTTAACTGATCTTGCCATTGGCGGGCGATCGCCTCAATATCATGAAGTAAGTCAATGGCCAGATCCGGATAATATTGATTTTGATGGCGGCTTAAGCGCGTGGGTTTAGTTTTGGGAAAATGGGGCAGTTGAGTAGACGGATGCACCTGGGTTGCCCCTAATCGCTTCTGATTTGGGGGTTCAAGAATATCAGGATTGGGTAAATTGTCCATGACGACCTTGAGTTTTCTTTTTTCTTTGTTTCAAGAAATCTTTTTGTAGCTTATCGTTGCTCTCTGGAGGGACAAGGCGCTGGGGGAGCTTGTCTCTCTAGTGTGTCGGTTTAGGGGGATTCCAAATTTTTCAGCCGCTTTTGCAACTCTTTCAAAGACTGATATAAATCCGGTAGACGCTTATAGATGGCAGATGCTTTCAGATAGATGGGATGATTGACCGCCGGG
This sequence comes from Roseofilum halophilum BLCC-M91, assembly GCF_030068445.1. Classification (GTDB taxonomy): domain Bacteria; phylum Cyanobacteriota; class Cyanobacteriia; order Cyanobacteriales; family Desertifilaceae; genus Roseofilum; species Roseofilum halophilum. The sequence continues at coordinate 34,621 of NZ_JAQPOK010000100.1, forward strand.
TTTCCCGAAATAACGGAGCCAGAGGGTATGGTTCCATGTACTCCGGCTTTAGCGGAGGCGATCGCATTATCGCCAATCACGGTATTGTTGGCAATTCCCACTTGTCCGGCTAGAAGCACATTGTTACCCACTTTTGTACCACCTGCCATCCCGGCTTGACCGGCGATCGCACAATTGGAGCCGATTTTGGAACCATGGCCAATCTGCACTAAGTTATCAATTTTCGTCTGGCTACCGATGCGGGTTTCACCCACGGCTGGACGGTCAATGGCACTATTACAACCCACTTCTACTCCCTCTTCTAATACGGCTCTCCCAGATTGTTGCATCTTGAACCAGCCTTTAGGGGTAGGAACAAAGCCAAAACCTTCTGATCCAATGACTGCACCACTATGAATGACACAATCTTTACCCAGTTGAGTGCGTTCGTGGAGGGTACAGTTGGCATGGAGAACAGTGCGATCGCCTATTTCCACTTGGGGATAAATGACTACATTGGCATGAATACAGACCCCATCGCCAATTTTGACCCCGGAGGCGATCGCCACATGGGGGCCAATATACACCCCTTCTCCTAACTCTACATCCTCGGCAATGACGGCTGTGGGGTGAAGCTGCGGTTGGGGATGAAAGGGTTGATAAAAGAGGTCAATAACTTGGGCAAATAACAGACGCGGTTCCCTAGTGGCGATCCAGGCAATCCCTCGCTCTGTGGCAGTTTCAGTTAACTCCGTGGGCAAGATGAGGGCGATCGCCTCCGTGGTGTTAATCTGATTAGCAAACTTCCCACCCTCAATGAAACTCAGACTCTGGGGTGTGGCTTCATCTACCGGTGCAACTCCCCCGATCTCTGGATCGAGACCGGGTAGGGAGTTTTCTGCGGCCACCTTACCCAATTTTTCAATAATTTCACTGAGTTTCATAGACTTAAACACCAAGTTTTGAGGGTATCTGTGCAAAGTTTACAGCAGTTGTTGGCGATCGCGATAGAACCCTAAGACTCATTACTTGTTACTCATTGAATATTACTGGAGTGGGAGCATCTTGCTCCCTACTCCCTAGATTTTTAATTCCCTTCGAGTTCTTCCGGCATTTTGGGAATGCCCGCCGTCAGCACTTCACACCCAGTTTCGGTGACTAAAACATCATCTTCGATGCGGACTCCGATACCGCGCCATTGGGGGGGGACTTCCGGTTGCTCTTCTGCGGGTTCAACCAAGGGGGCAATATACATGCCTGGTTCCACGGTTAACACTTGACCCGGTTGTAGCACTTGCGACTCTTCTTCATTTTGTTTATAGGCTCCTACATCATGGACATCGAGACCGAGCCAGTGGCTCGTCCGATGCATGTAATAGGGCTTATATTTATTTTCTTTGATCAGTTCTTCCGGTTCTCCGACTAAAAAGCCTAATTCGATCATGCCTTCGACTAGCACTTGAACGGCGGTATCATGAACAGCGCTAAAGGGGTTACCGGGTTTGATTTGGGCGATCGCCTGTCGTTGGGCTTCCAGGACAATTTCATAAATCACCCGTTGTTCCATACAATACTTACCACCGACCGGATAAGTACGGGTAATATCGCCATTGTAATAGCCGTAGGAACACCCGGCATCAATCAGTAACAAATCTCCTGCTTCTAGGGCGCGGCAGTTTTCGATGTAATGCAAAATACAGGCATTCGGGCCAGAAGCCACAATGGACGGATAGGCCGGGCCAACTCCTCCGCGACGACGAAAGAGACGCTCCATTTCCGCTTGAATTTCATACTCGTAAATGCCCGGTTTGGCCATATCCCAAGCTAAATGATGAGCTTCTACAGAAATGGCGATCGCCTTACGCATCAGCTCCAATTCCGCCTCACTCTTGACCAAGCGTAGGGGATGTAATAGGGTCATCGGGTCTTCTAGAGCCGTGGGGCCAAAGCCTTTTTTCGGGTATTGCCTCAGTAACGACTGCCACTGCTGCAACATGGTCTGATTAAACTTTTCATCAATACCAAAATGATAGTAGAGGCGATCGGCTTTGACTAAATACTGGGGTAATTTTTCCTCCAACTCCCCAATAGGATAGGCTTCATCCGCACCATAAACCGCCTTCGCATCCTCGACTCCGACGCGGTAACCGCTCCAAACTTCCTTCTCCCACTCCTTCGGTTGCACAAACAAAATAAACCGGTGTTCCTCATGGTGAGGCGCTAAAACCGCTACCGCTTCCGGTTCATTAAACCCAGTCAGATAGAAAAAATCGCTCTCTTGGCGAAAGGGATGCTCCACATCCCGGTGCATCACCGCTAGGGGAGCGCTGCGAAAAATGGCTGTACTTTTTGCCATTTTCGCCATGACTTTTTCCCGGCGCTGGCGATATTCGTCTTGCAGGTGTACGGAAACGGCCTCGGAGAGGGATGAAACCACGCGAATTGAACCTCCTGGGATAATTTGCTTAAATATCTTTTCAATTTATTACATCTTATAGCGCTTTCTGCTTTAGTTTTAGCTGCGATCTCAAGAATATTGCCAGATTTGGCGTTATCGCTCGATAGACTTAGAATAGGGAATTCATTAAAGCGGTTAATCCCCAGAGCAGAAACAGGCCAAAACTGGTAATGCCGATGACGATCAGGGCTAAAATGATAATCATGACAATGATAAATCCGCGATCGGCTGCTTCCCTGGATTTAGGCGCTTGTAAATGTTCTTCAAGTAATTGCATATTCATCGCGTTGGCTTTCCAGGTGAGATCAAAAATATCACCTAAAACGGGGACAATTCCGGTCAAAGTATCGATGAGGATATTCATCACCATGCGTCCTAGAGTTTCTTTGGGTAATCTAAACCGGGTTGCCTCTAGAACAATATAAGCCGATAAAATAGCGCTCACCATATCTCCACCCCCAGGAATTAAACCAATAATGGGATCGAGTCCCACACGGTAATTTAAACCAGGAATCGGCAGAGCGTTATCCAGGAGTTGACTTAAACGCCGCAGACGTTGAATCCGATAAAGTTTGCTTCCCTGTTCTCTGTCTGGTTCCCGATTCCTATCTTCCATGATGAATCAATAATGAATTTTTACTTTAATCTAAAGAAGGTAAACGTTCTGGCCCCCAGATTTGATTGCCTTCTTTAATGGGGTCGCGCAGAGCATCACAGTTGCGCGGTTTTTGGTCAATTTTACGCTGGTTTTGACAGGATTCAAAAAAGATTTGGGCAACTAAATATTTGGGTAACATTTGCGGCCGAGATAAGGCGCGATTAAAAAAGCCTTGGGCTGCTTGCCATTGTTCGAGTTCTTTGAGAATCTGGGCTTTGAGATAATGGACTTCTGGATGATTGGGGGTCGCAGTTAAGGCTAAATTAACATATTCGAGGGCATTGGGATAGTCGCCTAAATCGCGATAGGCCATGGCAATGCCGCGATAGGCAAGATATTGGGGACGGGCCAGGTTTTCTAAACGGGCGATCGCCTGTTGGGGATCGGCAAAGGGTAAATTTACGGCTAACATCAAGTCCATATATCCCTTAATTAAATTCAACTCTGGATCGTCACCCCGAATCCGTTCGGCTTCCTTAATAAACTTCAGTACCTCCTGTAACTGATTCAAGGCTTGGGGCGCTCCCCTCACCGGCCCATCTTTAGCCAAGGCATAACCCCCTTCCATAAAATGGCCCACTGCGATGTACAGATTACCCCGTAAAGGATTCTCCTCCATTAAAGCCTTAGCGACTTCACGGGTTTGGGTGGCATACTCTCCCAATTGCTCCCAATCTTGGTCAATATAGGCCATAGAAGCAATCATGGCATACACCAAGGGATCGTCGGCTTCGGTCTGTTGGGCCTGTTGTAAATACTGTTGCCCTTGGGGATAATCTCCGCCAATAAAAATCGCCTTAAATGCTGCTTCGGTATGGTCGCCAATGGCCTGGGGATTTTGTTGGCGGAAGGGATCGCCCGCTTGTAGGGAAGGGGTAAAAAAGCTCAGGTGCAGGCAACTGGCGATCGCCAAACCGGAGCAAAATTGAAAGAGGTTAAGCCGGTTTTTCATAGGAGTTTAACGGAACAGCAATCCGTTGTGTTCTAGTCCGATAGTATACTCGATATGATGATGCATCTTTCATGAAAAGTTCCCATTCCCCTATCCCCCATGCTCTATCTGAAAAACTTAACGTATCATCCTCCAGCGATTCCCGATCCGGTTCTCAAAGCCATTAACTTAGAACTGGGGCCCCAAGAATTGGGATTAATTATTGGCCCTAGTGGCTCCGGAAAAAGCACATTGATGGAAATTTTGGCCGGTTTAGTTTACCCGACGGCGGGAGAAATTTGCTGGCGCGAGCAAATTTTGATTGCTGAGGATATGCAACAATTGGCGGGATTGGTGTTTCAGTTTCCCGAACGGCATTTTTGCGGCAGTACAATTCTGGACGAGTTGCGCTTGGGTCATCCAGAGTTAGATTTAGATCGGGTGAAGGAAGCGTTGATGGAGGTGGGGTTAGATCATCTGTCGTTGCAAACGTCTCCCCATGCTTTAAGTGGAGGTCAACAGCGCCGTTTGGCGTTGGCAGTACAGCTTATCCGTCAACCGAATATTTTAATGTTGGATGAACCTACAGCCGGTTTAGATTGGTCGATGCGTCGGCAATTGGTGCAATTATTGGCTAAAATTAAGTCCCATTGGACGTTGATGATTGTCACCCACGATCCCGATGAGTTGGTGAGTTTAGCCGATCGCTGTTGGCATTTAAACCACGGCGAGTTAACGGCGGTCAAGCTCTAGAAGGGCGATCGCGATCGTGATAAGCTGCTGGTGAACAGAGCAAAACCTTTAGGTGTGGTGCGATCGTGGTTTTAGAAATTTCCCAAGCTATTTCTCCCTTACCTGCTTCTGTGGACATTTGGCAAAAGACAATGGGTTGGCAACCCACCCCCAGCCAACTCAACCAATTCCAGCAGCTCTATGGCTTAATTTTGGCGGGAAATCGCCACATGAATCTAACCCGCATTACCGAGCCAACAGAATTTTGGGAAAAGCATTTATGGGACTCTATTCGTCCCCTGGGGTTTGCTCTATCTTCCTCTCAACCGCAAGATTGTCCCCTGAAACCTTGGCCCGCGAATCAACCCTTGCGCGGTCTGGATATTGGCACAGGAGGCGGTTTTCCGGGGCTTCCCGTGGCTTTTGCCTTGAAGCCTCTGTATCCGCAATTACAGTTAACGTTGCTCGATAGTACCCAGAAGAAGGTCTTGTTTTTAGAAGAGGCGATCGCCACCCTCAATTTACCCTACATTCAAGCTCACGTCGGTAGAGCCGAACAGATCCATCATCAACCGGACTATACTCAACACTATGATTTTTGCTTAATCCGAGCCGTCGCCAAAGCCCCAATCTGTTTACAGTATGCTCTTCCCTTTCTCAAACCTGGAGGTTTAGTCATTTTATATCGGGGGCGCTGGAGTCTGGAAGAAGAAAAAATTCTCAAGCAAACCCTACGCAGTTTAGGGGGACGGTTAACCTGGATCGATGCCTTTGTCACTCCCTTAAGTCAAGCCACGCGCCACTGTCTTTATGTGTGTAAGCAATAGAAAGGCAAACCCACCAAGGGAGGAAGGCAACAGGCAACAGGCAACAGGCAATTTCTCCGCGTCTCCGTGTCTCCGTGTCTCCGCGTCTCCGTATCCCCCCATTCCCCATTCCCTCTATGCTGTTCAATTCCTATATTTTTATTTTCCTGTTTTTACCCCTGACTTTAACCGTCTGGATCGGTTTAAATCGGTTTAAGCTGATTAAAGCCAGTCGGGTATGGTTAACCGTTACCTCTTTTGTGTTTTATGGTTATTGGAATATTTCCTATTTGCCTCTGTTGCTACTTTCCGTAGGGTTTAATTATCAGATGGGAAAGGCGATAAAACAGAGCGAACCTCAAAGCAAATCCGCTAAAACCTTGCTCTGGATAGGCATCAGCATTAACTTACTGCTGATTGGATATTATAAATATGCCCATTTTTTGGTCAACTCTATCAACGGAATTCTGCATACTCACCTGCCAATTCCTGACATTATTCTACCCTTAGCCATATCCTTTTATACGTTTACCCAGATTGCCTATCTGGTGGATGCTTACCGAGGAGAAACCCAAGCTCTAAACTACGATCCCTTAACCTATGGCTTATTTGTGGTCTTTTTTCCCCAACTCATTGCCGGCCCCATTTTACGACACAATCAACTCATTCCCCAGTTTCGCGCCCTCAAAACCTACATTTTCTGCCACGAAAACTTCACCAAAGGGTGTGTCTTATTTAGCCTAGGCTTGTGTAAAAAAGTCTTAATTGCCGATCGCCTCTCCCCCTGGGTGGCTCCTGTCTTCGATCGTGCTAGTGAAGTCACCTTTCTAGAAGCCTGGATCGGCGTATTGAGTTATACCTATCAACTCTACTTCGACTTCTCTGGCTACTCCGATATGGCGATCGCATTAGGACTCATGTTTAACATCCATCTCCCCATCAACTTCAACTCCCCCTACAAAGCAACCTCCATCCGCGACTTTTGGCAACGTTGGCATATTACCCTATCCCATTTCTTGCGAGACTACCTTTACATTCCCCTAGGAGGCGATCGCAAAGGCCAAATTCGCCACTATACTCATTTAATCATCACCATGTTACTCGGTGGACTCTGGCATGGTGCAGGTTGGAACTATGTCATCTGGGGAGGACTCCATGGTTTCTATCTATGTATTAATCATCTCTGGCGTAAACTCAACCTCGTCTTACCTCAATTTCTCTCCTGGACGATCGCATTTCTCTGTGTCATTCTTGCCTGGGTTTTATTTAGAGCCAAAACCCTCGCTGATAGCTTCACCCTTTTACAAACCATGAGCGGTATTAACGGCATCATTTTACCCAGTAACTCCCTAGAGAACATCCCCATTTTAACTCAATGGGGAATCACATTTCAATCCTGGTACTCCTTTAACTATTTACCCGAATTTTGGCAAAGTCAAAGCTTACCCTTCTTCATTCTCTTATGCCTAACCTTAGCCGTCAAATATTGCCCCAATACCCAAGAACTTATGGCTAAATTTCAACCCAATGCTTACTGGGCAACCGGCGTAGGACTTTTAACCGCAACCGCCCTATTATCACTCAATCAAGTGTCCGAGTTTCTCTATTTCCAATTTTAGCATAGGGAGAAAACCATTGTTACATCAACATCCAAAAAAGCGCCACAAAAATTCTCATCAATCGATTGCCTTTAACCTCTTATTTGGGTTTTGGGTTATCTTACCCTTGGCGATCGTCGGTGGATTTAATCTCCTCATCGATCCCTATGGAGTTTATAATGAATTTTTCATTTTGCGGCAACTTAATGAGTATAAACCCAAGAAAGAAGATAATGACCGACTCTATAAAGCCATAGACATTATTCATCTTCAACCCAATACCATCTTACTCGGTTCATCTAGAGTCAAACGAGGCTTAGATCCCAATCATCCCGCTCTAGAGGCTTTCCCCCCAGTTTATAACTTAGGTCTCAATGGGGCAAACATCTATGAAATCAGACGATATTTAGAGCATACCTTAGCCAATAATCCTAGGCTTAAGCGAGTGATTTTAGGACTCGATTTTTTTACCTTCGATCATCACATTAAAAATCAGCCTGGTTTTGCCGAATATCGCTTAGAAAAAAAGCAAGTTGCCTGGAAAGATAAAATCAATACCACCTTATCCTTAGACACCTTAGCCAGTAGCCAGGAAACCATTCAGGCTAATTTTGACACGCCTAGATCCGAGCAATTTTCGGAACATCAAGGCTTTTTACCCTACTTTAAAATTCATGATGGTAATACAGAGATTCGCTTTCAGGGGTCAACCACACTATTTTTTATCGAGCATAAGAATTATCAGCTATCGGCAGCGTATATGCAAGATCTAAAGAAGATTGTCCAGCTTTGTCAACAAAACGAAGTGGAATTAATTCCTTTTATTTCTCCCGCCCATGGGATTCGATTACAGTTAATTTATGCCAGTGGAAAATGGCCAGTTTTTGAAGAATGGAAGCGGCAAATGGTAGCGTTAATGGGATCGGTTTGGGATTTTTCCAATTATAACTCAGTGACTGAAGAACGGTTAAGCGAAAGCATGAATTATTATGTAGATGATTCCCATTATACCAAGCCCATTGGCGATTGGATTCTCAATCGCGTTTTGGGTTATCAAGAAGAAGAAGTTCCGCCAGATTTCGGAGTTCTCTTAACCCGTGATAACCTGGATCGGGTTTTAGAAAATAATCGTCAAGATCGCGATCGATGGCAGCAGGAATACCCTGAATCTGTGGAGTTTGTCCAATCGATTCAGGCAGATACGATTAAAAATTAAAAATGGGTAGGGGCGAAAAAGAGGCAAGCCCCTACTGTTTTTTTGGTTAACCTCGATCGTCGCTATTTTCTGTTACCATCGGATCGCGCCAAAAAACGATCGCCTCATTCAACGGTTGAATTTGACTTCCTGGGAAGTAAAATTGCACGATGTTTTCCCCATTCCAGCCTAACTCTGCCAAGCGATAGGCCCCAGTCTGACTTAATCCTACCCCATGGCCAAAGCCACCGCCGACAAAGGTATAGCCTTTGAGCGCTTGGTTCTCATCCAACATGGGGTCAAGATAAAAGAGGGTACTAATGGGAGGATAAAAGGCGTTGCGAATCTGGTCTTTTCTAATTTCTAAGGGCCCCTTATCGGTTTGCACTTCCATGGTTAAGACTCGACCCGATGACGCTCGTTCGGTCACTTTGACGCTCTCAATGGTTTGAATTCCGGCCATGGGATGGTTACGGTTGCTCAAATATTTGTTCAAGAACTCAGTCATGTCTTTTAAGGAGGTGCTATAACGCCACCGGAAACGGTTCCACCCGGTTTCATTAAATCCCTGTTTGAGATTAAGAAATTGCCGTAAATTCGCTTCATTGCCTAAGCTTTTCTGGGATAAATCCCAAATGACCCCGGTAGAATCAACCCTCGCTCGCAGATAGGGCCGTGCTGGGCCATCCCAGACATCTTCAAAGGGTGCAGTAATGCCACCAGTGGTGGAAGAATAGAGGGCATCGACCAATTCATTCTCGTAGGTGGCGACTAAACTGCGAGTCGCGGCGATCGCCCGATCGGCCCTAGCGGACGCATCTCCTAACCCCCAATACACCTGACAATCGGTAGTTGCGCAGAGTTCATAATCATCAATGGCAAACCGGCGTAAGTTTCTCAGGGTATAGGTTCGCGCTAGAATCGCCTGGGCTTCCACGGCTGCGGGGGGAGCTTGGGGGCCAATTTCATGGGGAACCACGCCCCGCAAATAGGTCTCTAAGGGGACAAAATTGACCAAGGTGAAATCGCCATAGGCATTGGGCTGCATTTGCAAGGAGCCGCCATAGAGCCGGGTGGTTCCTCCAGTATGCACCACTTGAATCCGGTCATTGCCACTCTCAACTTCTAGGGAACGCCGGTTATATCGATACCCATTAACAATCCAATAGGGTTGGGGATAGGTGCGTAAGACTTGCGTTTCAATATGGGCGATGGTGTTGCCCTCAGACTTTAAGCTATCGAGTAACATGCGGCGTAGTAGGGGCGTATTATAGACCTCGCGCTTGGCCCAAACTTGCCAGCGTTTGGGATTGGCAATTTCGACTTCTAAACCCCGTTCGCGCCATTTTTGGGCATCATGTTCGGCACTTTCAAAGCTGCGATGGGTACTCAAGACAACCCGTTCCTCCACCATGGGTTGGGGTAGGGGTTTCATCTCGATCTGGAGTTTAACGCTATTGGTTTCTAGGGTTCTTTCTCCTTCTACTGTTGCATAGCGTAGGGTTAGGCGATCGCCGGGCAATGCGTTTAAAGTTAACGCCTCCCCAGCTTGATCCCCAAACCGTTGTTCAATACCAATTTTCAGCAGGCGATTGGCTTGAGACCATCCTGGAAGGGCCGACAACCCCACCATCGCCAACGACATCATAGCCGCGCTCACCCATTTTGCCGGTTGAATTCCCATTGTCTTAAACTGGATCATAACGTTTCCACTCTCCCATCAGGCTGACATCTTTATACTGTACATAGATTCTGAATACAGCGATCGCCCATTGTTCCACCGGAAAGTTATGCCCATACCCTATAAACCATAGATAAAGGTAATTAAGAGGGGAACCGCGAACATCATTAACAGACTCAACGGTGCGCCCACTTTGGTAAAGTCAAAAAACTTATAACCTCCGGGACTATACACCATGGCATTGGTTTGATATCCAATGGGAGTCATAAAACTATTAGAAGCAGCAAACACAACAGCATACATAAAGGCGTAGGGGTTTAAGTCTAGGGTTTTAGCCACTTCTACGGCGATCGGTAACATCAAAATTACGGAGGCATTATTAGAAAGAATTTCTGTCAGCAGAGAAGTAATAATAAAGAAGAATAAGAGTATCCAATAACCGGATAAGTGGCCTCCTAAACTAATTAAATTTTCAGCTAACCATTGGGTTGCCCCAGATTTATTCATGGCTATACCGAGAGGAAGTAAACCCGCTAACAGAAAAATCACATCCCAGCGTACAGATCCATAAACTTCTCCTGGTTTTAAGCATCCAGTCATAATCATTAACACCACGCCGGTTAAAGCACTGACTAAAATCGGAACGATATTAAAGGCAGCCAACATAATAACTCCCGTTGTAATTCCCAGAGCAATCCCAGCTTTTTTACGCCTTAAAACATCTACATTTTTTTGTTCTAATACCAAGAGTTCGCGGGTGGTTTGTAGCCCCACAAAACTCTGTTTTGGCCCTTGAATCAACAACAAATCGCCAAATCTTAACGGAATTTTACCCAGTCTTCCCTGGACTAATTCAGAACCTCTTCTAATCGCTAAAACTGTGGCATTATAGCGTTGTCGAAATCGCAATTCTTTTAAGGTTGTTCCAATCAATCGAGAATTGGAGAGAATCAGAACTTCGGCAATTTTTTCTTCTCCAGACGCGATCGCTTTTTCTATGGATTTTTCTTGAAATTTGATATCCGCTAAAATTTCGAGTCCCTTAGATTCTCTGATTTTCAGTAATTCTTCGCGACTGCTGCGAATGACGAGAATATCACCAGCATTCAAAACTTTATCCGCGAGGGGTTGGGAAAAGCGCTGTTTATCACGGATAATTTCCAGGACATCTAAATCAAATTTACGCTGAATCCTGGTTTTTTGTAAGGTTTTTCCAATCAAGCTCGATCGAGGAGTAATCACCACTTCACTTACATAGTCTTTGAGGTTATAATCTTCTGTCATTAGGTTATTCTCCAAGTGATTGGGCAGCAATTTTGGAGCGATTAAAGACAAATAAGTTAAGCCGATGATAAACACCATTAACCCTAATTGAGTGAATTGAAAAACCGAAAATTCACCATAACCGAGTTGGGCAGAAACACCACTGGCGAGAATATTGGTTGATGTGCCAATTAAGGTGAGCAATCCACCTAAAATAGTGGAATAGGATAAAGGGATCAGCAGTTTACTGGGGGAGATTTTTTTACGCTTACTCCATTCTTCAATAATGGGCAAAAAAATCGCAACAATGGCGGTATTATTAATAAATCCTGAGATGGGCCCCACAATTGAACCCATGACAAAAATTTGTTGGGAAGGATGATCTCCTGCCCATCGGAGTATCCAGTTACGGACAACTTGAATCACGCCGGTTTTGGTAATTCCTGCACTGAGGATAAACATGGCCATCACGGTGACTGTGGCAGGATTACTAAATCCAGAAATCCCTTCTTCAGGAGTGACCAATCCCAGTAACATTAAAGCTACAGTAATGGAGAGGGCGGTAATATCGGCAGGCAGCCATTCAGTAATGAAAGAAATTAAACCAAGAACAACAACAGTCAGCGTGAGAATAATGGGCATAGTTGGTTAGGGATGATTGAGAACAGAGAAGAAGATGCTGTTCCCTGATGATGGTTGCGTGTTTTAACGAAGGGGGAGTTCTAGCTGTTGTAATTGGGTGGTGTGTTGGGGACAAAGGGTGGCAACAGCAGCAACAATTACTTTACCACTTAATCCTCCGATCGCCTGGGCTTGTTCTTCGGTGATGCCGTCTGCAACCAGTTGTTGGGCAATATCATGGACATGCTCTTCTAGGGTTTGTCCAGAGTTTAAGGCACTGCATGTTTTTTGGGCTAATTCTAGGGTTTGCTCTTGGCCGATCGCCTGATACGCTTGACTTTCTACAGGGGTTAATAGGGTGGGTAGGAAGTCGTCAAAACTGACGGATTGGTTCATGGGTAGTTGAGCCAATGCCGGGGAGATCAGGCTCAAGAGCAGGGGGGTTAGGCTAAGGCAGGAAAGCTTAGAGAAAAGGGACATGGGAAAGAATGACCATCACATTTTAGAGCTTTTCCTAGTTTAGCAATCCCATCCGGAATGGCCCTAGGGTTCGAGTTCCTCAAAGTTGACTTCGGGTAAGTTGGGGGGAATAATCAGGCGGCGGAAACTGGTTTTATGGCTTTCCCGTTGGGTGAGCAGTTCTACGGAGATCGCCTCAAATTGGATTTCCATGGCTCCTTTAGGCACACTTAAGTTAAACAGGATGCTGCGGCGATCGTAACCATCAGGAACCAGATCGACGATCCAGCGCGGTTCCTCTAACAGGGTGCGGGTTTGGGCATCCACTAACCAGTATTTAAGATGGATATTGGGCGATCGCGTGGCTAAAATGGCTTTGATGGCAATGATTTCTTCGGCGATCCAGTCTCGCTCTGGTGCTTCCAAAATCGGCATCGGAACAGGGGGAAGAGAAGAGAGGGACTCGGATGCTGATGGCTCTTCTGCAACTGGCGATGGCTCCGGCTGGCGATCGCCGGGATCTAAGACAATTTCTTGGGACTCTTCTGCTGGCGCGAGGAGCAAGGGAAAACGGGTTGTGCCTTCTAAAGGATAGCCAGAGTCGTTATCGACAAACTCTCCCTCAATTACATCATCATCTTCCTCAAATTCTCCGGCGATCGCCTCATCCTCTTCCCCATCCGTGCGATCCTCCACCCAATCTTCAGCCTCTTTAGCCAGATCGTTGAGTCGCTCGCTAAATTTATCTTGCAGGTGTAAGGAGTGGAACGCTTCATCCACGGGGGAAGGAGGAGACGCTTGGGGAGGTTCGGGGGCTTCTTCCTGGGGTTCGCGGTTCAGATTCAGGGGCGGTAAGGTGAGTTTGGGCTTCGGTTTTTCCGGTTCAGACGAGGGCGGCAGTTGGGGTAAATCCTGCTCAGGAGGGGATTGGCTGCCGTTGAGTGAGGGCAATTGCAGATATTTGACCTTGGGAGAGTCAGAGGGGGAAAACAGTTGGGGGGGAAGGGAAGAGGATGGAGAGGCTTCCCAGGAGCGATCGCTTTCTGCTGGGGAGTGCTTGGCAATGTTGAAGAGGTCGAGGTTAACTGAAGGGGGGTTAACGGGAGGAGGCGGAGCCATGGGATCGCCGGTGAGGGGGAACGGTAAAATCGGAGGATGGGCCGCTTCTTCTGTATCCCGTTGAACTGTAATGGCTTCCATCAATTGTTCTAAGCCTGTGGTGAGGCTAAATTGGGTTTCGGTGAGGGGAGTTGGAGGCGTTTGGGGGCCCTGAGCGGGTATAGCGGGAGTGGGCCAGGAGTCGAACAGTTGAGCTTGTCCCAGGATAAAGCAGAGGGAGATTGAGTCCGGTAAGTTAAAGCGATATTCAAAGGGAACGGGCAAGCTTTGCAGAATAAGCTGGTGTTTGAGTTCTTGCAGGGTTTCCAGGTTTTGGGGGTTTTTCAGGGCGATCGCCAGTTGCAAGCCGATGGGTTGGGGAAAGGTTTGGGGGCGATCGCCGCGCAACTGCCCCGTGAGGGTAATGGGAGCGTTACTATCGGCCACATACATAGTGCGATCGAGGATCAGTTTCAGCGAAGAGAGATCCACTTGTTCCCAAGAGGATGAGGGGTCTAAGACTGGGGTCGGTTGGGAACGTTCTGGAGGGGGAGGCACATCAAAGAAGCTACTATCGTAGGCTTCGGGTTCTTCGGGTTCTTCTGATTCTTCCGGTTCTTGGAGCGCCTCGGCTTCTATTTCCTCGTCAATTTCATCTGCTTCTGGATCGAAACATAAGGCTTCTAGAGAAACCTGATAGGTTTGGGCTGGTTGGTCTGGAGGTTCGGCAATACAGGAAATTTCCCACAGTCCCGGTTTCAGATAAGTGTAGGGAAAGACGACCATCAGGCCTTCTTTATTGGTGTGGTGCTGACGGGTTTGAATTTGGGGAGGGGATGAAGCGTGCAGTTGGTAGCTGAGGTGAATGTCGATCGCCGTTTGTGGATAGGGCGATCGCAGCACCAAACGATATTGTCCCTCTAACACTTCGACGCTAGGGGGTTCTAAGGGTAACCAGGCGCGATCGCCCTCTTTTTGAATCAGAAATTCCCAGGCTTTCATGGTGGCTGGTTTGCAGTTCGTGCCCATCAAGGTTGCTAAATTACGTCCGATCCTAACTTAATTGTTGTCTTCTTGGGCCAGACCTAGCATCAAGGCTTTGAACTCACGAGATATTGTAGCGTCGCTTCCATAACGGCATTGGTATGCCTGATGACACTTAAAACTAAAGCTTCTCGGTAAATCCGTTGCCCTGGGTGATCGGTTTGGTTTGCCCTGCCTCTAGAAACCAGGATCGCTGCTAATGTACATTCATGGGTTAAGGCGATCGCCTGAGCGCGTAATTGCACCTCTTGCTCCAGGGATAAATGCTGTTGCTCCTTCGCCCGGTAAATCTGTTGACGACAATCCTCCAGTCGATCGGATAAAGCTACACTATGAGGGACAATCTCAGTCTGTTTTTGGCTGGCCTTCTCCACTAAATCTAAGCTGGCTCTAGCTAATCCTAACAACGGAAACGTTGGATCTAAGACACTGTTGCGATCCTTGTTAGCGATCCAATCGGGCGATCGAATCGCAACCACCTGGCGATCGGCAATGAAATAGCGATCGCATTGGGCACTCACCGTATTCGTGGATGCCATCGCTGCCAAAGCCATCGGTGGAGAAAAGCGTAAATCTCCCCTAACCGATGAAACCAAAGGAATCAGAGCAAAAAGAATGTGCCCATCCGGTAATCTCGCAGCAATCACCGCTTCTTGAAACAAATTCCAGCCCGTGATCCAAGGCAGATATCCAGATAACCGATAACCCCCATCAACGTTTGTCGCCTCTAACGTCGGTTTGTCCCGGCTCACATGAGCATAGGATACGCCGATCAAACGCTCACCCGATCGCATTTTCGGTAGATAATCCCTTTTCAAACTTTCATTTTCACCACCGGCAATAAAAGAGCCAGCCGTCTGATGTTGAATTTGGGTAAAAGCCAACGTGCCCGAATAGCGCGTTAATCTCTCTAAAAAACCAAAATAATCTCCTGGACTCACTTCGATTCCACTCCATTGAGCCGGAATATTCAGCCCCAGGAGCGATCGCCCACCTAAACCCGCCAATCCTTGGCCCAAACTCTCCGTTTTTTCCTCCATTGCCTCTGGATTCGGAGCCGTTTCCAGATAATCTTCCGTGAGTTGCCATAGATTGAAAGAAGTAGGGGCTTGCATAGTTTCTGCTTTTGGAATCGGTTGATATGACTGGAGTGGGAGCGTCTGGCTCCCTAGATTTTTAATTTCTGAGTGGATTTTACCATCCTTGTCAAGGGTACGGTCTAGACTTCCGTTGACCAGTGCTTCGCGCGATATGGCAGGATATCCTAGTGGTGAAGAATGAAAACGGGGTAATGGCGGAGCTATTCAACGGTCACGTTATGGGAAAATCTGTAATTTATCGCATTTTAGATGCTAATCTAGACCGCGCCAGGGAAGGATTGCGGATCGTGGAAGAGTGGTGTCGGTTTGGGTTGAATAACCCGGATCTGACGGAGGAGTGTAAGCGGTTGCGCCAGGAGTTGGCCCAATGGCATACGGCGGAAATTCGGGCGGCTCGGAATACGCCCGACGATCCGGGAACCCAGTTAACTCACGAGCGAGAAGAATGTCGGGGAACGATTCATCAGCTACTCCAGGCGAATTTATGTCGGGTTGAGGAGGCGCTGCGGGTTCTGGAGGAGTATGGCAAGCTGGAAGACCGGCAGATGGGCCGGGTGTGCAAGCAAATGCGCTACCGGGTGTATACTCTGGAGACTCAGTTAATGGCCTATGGTCGCCATCAGCAGCTCTTGGAGGCGCAGTTATATTTGGTGACTTCTCCGATGCCGGAATTGTTGGAGGTGGTGGAGGCGGCTCTGCAAGGGGGGCTGAAGCTGGTTCAATATCGGGATAAGAATACTGAGGATGGGGAGCGTTTTGCTTTGGCTCAGAGTTTGCGACAATTGTGCGATCGCTATGGCGCTTTGTTCTTGATTAATGACCGGGTAGATTTGGCGTTGGCAGTGGATGCGGATGGGGTTCATTTGGGACAACAGGATCTGCCTATTGCTGTGGCGCGGGAAATGTTGGGGTCTCAGAAAATTATCGGTTGTTCGACGACGAATCCGGAAGAGATGAAACGGGCGATCGCAAACGGTGCTGATTATGTGGGGGTGGGGCCGGTGTTTGCCACGCCTACGAAACCGAATAAGGCGGCCGCTGGCCATGAGTATGTGCGCTATGCGGCTGGGCATTGTCCGATTCCCTGGTTTGCGATCGGTGGCATTGATGTGAATAATTTTAATGAGGTGCTAGAATCGGGCGCTCACCGTATTGCTGTGGTGCGATCGATTATGGAAGCGGAACAACCAACGCTGGTGACCCAATATTTCCTCTCTCAACTCGCACGGATGGAAACCATGAAAGCGATCCAAAATACTCAAGCAGCGAGGGTGTAGAGGTTGAGTATGGCAGAAATCACTTTACAGGTCAATGGGGACTCCCTCCCTTGTGCCCCTGGCATGAATTTACCCCAGTTTTTAGAGTCCATCGACTTAAATCCCCGCTTAGTGGCGGTGGAATATAATGGCGAAATCCTCCATCGCCAGTTTTGGGATACGACTGAGATTAAGGAGGGCGATCGCCTGGAAATTGTCACCATTGTGGGTGGTGGGTAACGTTCCAGGGTTAACCGGGTTTTTCTGACTGATATCAGTTAAGTAACAAAAGCCATCTGAAAACCCGGTTTCTTCGTTTGGGGGAAGCAAAGAGCGATGAATGCAGGTGGAATTTGTTTAGACGCTTCCCCAATAATTTCTATACTCATAGGTCAAGAGGAAAAGTTCTAATACGAATATCTAAGAAGGCGATCGCTATTGGAATTTATCATGAACGAAACATCTAGGTTCCCCGATCGCGTCGTGCTACAAAATCGTCAAATAAGTATCCATTGAGGTTTCAGGTAACACTTTAAGGGTCTGATTTTTCAAGTCGAGTTCAATTCCTAATGCTTCCAGAGGAAAAACTCCCAAGAGAGGATCGCGTCCTCCCGGCAATTCTAAGCATTCAAACGTTCCTTCTCGACCTAATAAGGAAATACTCGCGTCTCGGAAAAGTCGTGCTTTGCTGAATCCATTAGCAGTAGCTACATCCACTTCTTTGAACAATTCTAAGCCTAATTGGGCGATCGCCTCGGAAGGTAAACACAAGGTGCTTGCTCCTGTATCTACAAGCACATTATCTAGAGTTACCGATCGCACTTCTTCTGAAGGAATTAAACCTCGCCCAGCATTAGCTTGGTCAATACGGTTGGTTATGGTTAAAGGGGTGATAATTTTGCCCATGGGCGTTTCCGTTTGAGTTGTCATAGTTGTACGTCGTGTTACTCTACCTCGATTATGACTAATTTTTGAGCAGAAGTGCGATCGCCCCCCAAAAGGCGATCGCCAATGCTCAAGAGGCGATCGCCAGTTACCTTGAGTTTTGCCAAGAAGATAGTATTACTCCTCCAAGTCCAAGTTCAGTTGCTGCTATATTATGTGAGTGACACTAATCAACGATCGCCAAATGGCTAAATTATCCCCAGATCGTAGCACCCTGATTTGGAACTTGAAACAAGACTTATTAGATATTGTCGATGAAGCCAAAGCTGCTGAGTTAGCTTTATTAGAGGGTTTTGGAGAAACCGATCGCACTATTGAAGCTTTGGATCAACTCACCGAAATTGCTGAACAAGCTAAAGAACGATTTTCTCAATTGTCGATTGTACAAATTAGAATTGCCGAATCGCAACCGATCGCCCCTCAAGATCTGTTAACATTGTTAGACGATCGAATAGGGGCAATCTCTGGCCGAGTGCCTGCTTTGAAACAGAGTACACAAGAAATTAAGGTAGATTGGAATTTATCATGAATGAAACATCTGGATTCCCCGATCGCTCCCAAGTACAGCAAACTCTGAGCAGAGCGCATCGTAGTTGTCAGGAAATGGAGTTAGCGGGTTTGGAGTTGCAAGAGGTGATTGAACGATTAGAGAGCAATATTAGGCAACAACGTCTCAAGCGACTCAAACAAGTTTCTTCAGTTGAGTAAAAGGCGATCGCCAATCCTCAAGATCGCCACTTACCTTGAGTATTGCCAAGAAAACGGTTTAACCCCTCCAAGTCCAAGTTCAGTTGCTGCTTAAATTTCAGGCGATCGCGAAGCGAAACGGAGTTTTATCGCCCCCCAAAATCACTAAACCCCCAAAAGGCGATCGCCAATGCTCAAGAGGCGATCGTGCCAGCGATGGGTCGCATTATCGCCTTTACTCTGCCTCTTCATCCCAATCTTCAGCCGTTAGGAGTGCTTGTTTGCTATGACGAACATGAATGATGTATACTATATCATTGCGAATTACAAATAATATTCGATAAACATTAGGACTTTTTCCATAGAGCAGTTGTCGAACTTCTTCCGGAAACACATCATTTTCAATGGCTAAAGCGCAGCGTCGGGGCTTGACTTGTAATGTAGCAAGTTTATCCATTAATTTACGAAACCACTGATCGCCGTAGCTTGGGTTCCGCTCTTTTAACCACTCATAAGCCACTTCAATTTCAATTTCCGCACCTTTAGTAATCTGAACTTGGAATTCCATGTTTCTGTTGCATTTCTTTCGTAAATGCTTCTAAAGGTCGGACTCTTCCAGCATTGAGATCGTCTAATCCTTGTTGAATACCAGTAATGGTTTCCAAGTATTCGATCGCCTCTAGAAGTTTTTGATAAGATGCAGCATCTTGAACGACTAATTCAGCTTTACCATTGACTGTCAATACCATGGGGCTACCGGTTTGTTTCATCTGTTCGATAAACTCAGATGTATTTCTCTTGAAGTTAGAAAGGGACTGAATATCGCGACTTAAGTTGAGCATAATAGGGTTTTACTCAATTTGCACTAAATTTAATGTTAGCATGAGTGAGTAGAGCGATCGCCCCCCAAAATCACTAAACCCCCAAAAGGCGATCGCCAATTCCAAAGATGCGATCGCCACTTACCTTGAGTATTGCCCAGAAGACGGTATAATGCCTCCGAGTCCAAGTTCAGTTGCCGCTTAAATCTCAGGCGATCGTGCCAGCGAAACGGAGTTTTATCACCTAATAGCTCTGTGATTCCCGAAGGGATTGGGTCGCATTATTGCCCCCACAACTGGTTCACCCATGCAAGTCTTGAAGAGATCCCTTGGCGATCGCCATCAAGAATGCTAAATTCAATCCATACTTGACTCAACTCAATCATGAAAATTAAGGCGATTATTCACGAAGCCCAAGAGGGTGGATACTGGGCAGAAGTACCAGCTCTACCTGGATGTATTACTGAGGGAGAGTCTTGGGAAGAAGTGATGGACAATCTACAAGAAGCAATTATGGGATGGTTGGAAGTCGCCAATGAAAGCGCCCCGATCCAAGAAACCGATCGCATTGTCGAAATTGCAGTATGAAGTTAGTTTCTGGGAAAAATTACAGTAATCGAAATGTTCCTTGAGAGTGTTGTCCCATGAAAAGCCTGAAAAATGGGGATTATAGCGTAAAAAATGGTTTTCCCATTACCAATTACCCATTACCCATTACCGCGCGAAGCGCTGTAAGCTGTATCAATCAACTTTGCTGGGTTTCTAAACGAGCTAGAGTCGTTGCCGCTTCTGCCAGATAAAGGGCAGTGATAGCACGTTTTTTAGGATCTTTTTCTTGTTGAAGATCATGGGTGAAAATCCGAATACGATTTTCATAAGCACGGATGGATTCTGAATCGTTAATGGTATGATTTTCAATAGTCATGGCTCAATGGGTAAGGTATTGATTCTGATTGGGAGTAATTGTTGTTCGGGTTCAAGGTAAATAAAGCGAACTTCGAGGAGTTCGTTTATTGCTAGGGTAACATCTTGACTGGCTCCTGGAGGGTTTACTGATTCATGAAAGGCAATGGCGGTGTAATTACCAGGAGGAAGATCGGCAAATTGGGCATCTGCCCAACGTTGGTTGACAGCTTTTTGGCTCAGGAGAGTACCGTCTTGCTCAAGGATAGCCACAAAAATTGTGCCTTGATTGGATGGCATCGCATATCCGTCTTGGTTACGAATGGTAATGAATATATCAGACATCAGTAGAGGGTAACTGTATTGTTTATCAATTTTAAGGAAAAACGGGATTTCTTGACGAGACACTTTATGACTGAGCTTCTCAAGATGCGATCGCCAGTTATCTTGAGTTTTGCCAACAAGACGGTTTAACTCCTCCAAGTCCAAGTTCAGTTGCTGCTTAAATTTCAGGCGTTCGCGGAGCGAAACGGAGTTTTATCGCCCCCACAACCGCTTCTCCACTGCGATCGCCTAAACCATGCCTCGCCCGATCGCCCCTACCCAAGCAGCGATCGCCCCCACAACAGCTTTTCCCGTGCGATCGCACTGGGTAAAATAGCTTGTAAATTATTGTGCTTTGAGTTTAAGGTATAATAGGGCAAAAGTATTAAGTAAAGCACGCTGTTTATGAATAAAATAACCTTAGAAGAAGCGGCCAAAAACTCAATCGATTATCTCCAACGTGCGGCAGCAGGAGAAAGTTTTCTAGTGGTTCAGGCAGATCGACCAGTTGCGAAAATTATTTCTGCGCTAATTTTGCAGGACTGACAATCGAAAACTGGTTTGTTTAGACTGAAACTAATCGATCGCGGTATTGATAAAGCCGATATTGTTCTAGCATTCTATCATCCGGAACATCGAAAACTAACTGATGAGTGCGATCGCATGATGGATGTGCGATCGCACCACAGAAAACCACCGAAGCGCGATCGCATTTGAAACCAATGGAAAGGCGATCGCCAAAGGTGAGATATTTATGTCCGCAGGAAAGTACGCAAATTTGCTTATCCAATCTATTGTTCTTTGAGCTATACTAAAAGCCTAAGCTCATTTAGGCTCGTAATCTATGCCTCGACTAGATCTTTATCATGATGTAGTTAAAACTGCTCTGGTTAAAGCAGGCTGGACGGTTACTGACGAGCCTTTGACGATCGCATTTGAAGATTTAACGGTTTATGCCGATCTTGGGGCCGAAAAAGTGATTGCCGCTCAAAAAGAGCGTCAAAAGATTGCCATTGAAGTTAAAGTATTTGGCAGCTCTTCTCCGGTAACCGAGCTAGAACGAGCGGTAGGACAATATTATCTCTATTCAACGTTTATTGCCAAACAAGAGGACGATCGCAAGCTTTATTTAGCTATTCCAGAAAAAATCTATAATACATTCTTTCAACGTCCTTCAATTCAATTGTTTGTCAAAGAACGTCAAATTTCTTATGTCGTTTTTAATCCAGAACAGGAGGAAATTGTCACATGGATCGTAAACTAGATAGCTATGCCGAAATTATTAGCGATGTGGTTAATGAGTATGCGAAGTATAAACCAAGCTATGGTGAGATTGAACTACAAGCGATTTGCGATCGCCACAGTTTTCTCTTATTGAGTTTTGGCTGGAATGGCGATCGCCGAGTCCATACTACTATGTTACATTTACGCATTGCTGGGGGTAAAATTTGGATCGAGCGAGATGAAACAGAGGAAGGCGTTACCCAAGACCTTCTCGATCGCGGTATCGATAAAGCCGATATTGTATTAGGATTCTATCATCCGGAACATCGAAAACTAACTGATTTTGCGATCGCATGATGGATGTGCGATCGCACTACAGAAAACAACCGAAGCGCGATCGCATTTCCTCAATACCATAACAGAAATCTTTTCTTCATTTTATACAGGATAGATGGCGATCGCCCCCACAACCTCTTCTCCCCTGCGATCGCCTGAAATGCCTCGCCCGATCGCCCCTACCCAAGCAGCGATCGCGAAGCGAAACGGAGTTTTATAGCCCCCACAACCGCTTCTCCAGTGCGATCGCCTGAATCATACCTCGCCTGATCGCCCCTACCCAAGACGCGATCGCCTTCATACATCATTGTGTATCCTCTTCTTCTGTTAAAAGACTTTCTAGATCTCGCGCTCCATGTATCACTCGGATAATTTCAACACTTGCCTGAGAAGACTGATAAAAAATGAGATATTTCCTAAATTCTTTGACTCCTATTTGACGAATATTTTGCAATTCAGGATGAAGGAATTGACAACGCTTACCGATTTCTGGCATCTGTCCAAGTTTTTGAAAAGTTTCTTCTGCTGCCTGAAGGAAGCGATCGCTCAGATCGAGATTGGTATTGGCAATGTTAAGTGGCAATATCAATTAAGTCTCGAATAACCTGGGGACGCTTGCGAATTTCAACCATGTTGCTGTTGATTTAATTTGTCACGAACAGCTTGGCGAATTTCTTGCCAGTCGCGTTCGCGAAGCGGCGGAGCATCGCTCATTTGAGTGGCATCACCAGAGTTGAGTCCTTCGAGGAGCATGGTTTCCAACTGTTCTTGAGCTTTGCGCTTTTGGTCTTGACGAATCAGATCGCGGATATATTCACTGGCACTCCCATAACCTCCGCTCTGAACTTGGCGATCGACATAATCCCGCATTGGATCGGGAAGAGAGACATTCATGGTTTTCATAGCACGGCGATCTTGAAGATTTCTTCGATCTTGGCACAAAATGGCAATTATTGCCATGGCTTTGATGCGATCGCCTCCTTCTTCACTGGATAGAAAGTCATTGGGTTCGCTAATACTGGCGAAGCGTCGGGGGATTTTTTGCAAAGCAGTTAACATTGCTTTTAGCCGCTCAAGTAATCGATCGCGATCGCTGGTATTAGACATAATAGGCTTCTTCCTCAATTCTCGCTTTGAGGGTAGGATTCATGCTTTCTCGCCACCGAATGAGATCCACAGAGCAACCCACAGCCTCTTCAAGTTCTTGTTTGAGAATGGCTGTTTCTAGCAAGTTTGGGCGATCGCTTTGAAAAACAATATCTACATCGCTGTTTGCTTGTGCTTCTCCTCGTGCATAAGAACCAAAATAACCTAAAGCCGTAAGATGATAGCGATCGCCATAGTTTTGTTTGAAATCCGTCAGTAGGGTTTGCAGTGTGTCGATTTCAATGGGGTAGCCGTTGGGTGGTGCAACAACTTTCATTTTGCGATCGGGGTTAAAAAAGAGAAGATTTTCTTGATCTTAACAGAAAGACGAGGGGCGATCGCCTGAACGATGTCTCCCATTATCGCCCCAGCAATGGCTCGCCTATCGCCTGAGACTCAGAAACCAGGTTTTTGCTTCTCCTGGATACAAAAATTGGTTACTTCAGAGTTACAATCATTAAGAAATTATCAGTCATTAATCAAATATGGCAAAAATCTCTAGCGATCTTGAAGAAACTATCTGGAATTTAAAGCGGCAATTGTTGGATATTATTGATAGTGCAACTTCAGCAGAATTGACTTTATTTGAACAGTTTGGAGAAACGAATGATACGATCCCTCTACTAGATGAGTTAAAAAATGTATCCGATCGCGCTTCTCCTTGGTTTTCTCGGTTGTCTAACTTCCAGTTACGCATCGCTGAGGTTCAACCGACAATTTCAGCCGATATGCTAAACTTAGTCTATCAATCAGTAGAGCGTCTCCAGGTAGAAATTCCGGCTATGGAGCGAAGCATTCAAGAAGTCAAAAATGAGTGGAATTTGCCATGAGTAAGCAACCGTATATCCCTGAAGCGACAACTAATCAGAGATTGTTGGTAAATCTACGCCGCAGTCGTTTAGCACTTGAAGCGACAACTTTAGAGTTAGAAAATATTACAATGCAGCTAGAAAATACCACAAGACAAGAACGCTTGAGACGTTTGCAACATTCAATGAGAACTTCTGATGCAGAAATAGCTTGATGGGTTACTTCAGATGCGATCGGATGGCGATCGCCCCCCAAAATCACTACACCCCCAAAAGGCGATCGCACTCTGGGAAAATGGGCGATCGCTTACCGGGTAGCTTTCCAGGTAGGGTGCGTTAGCGGGGAGTTAACGGTTGCCGAAGTCAAGTAAACTTGATTCCCCGCGTAACGCACCACAAGATAGCGATTTTGGTGCGTTACGTCGGGCTTTTAAATTGACTGATTAAGTTCAAAATTTATCCCCGACTAACGCACCCTACCACTCGGACAATCAAGTGAGCAATCGTCAACGTGACAGAAATCACACTCATATGCAACCATCTGGATTCTCTTTTAAAACTAATGGAAGGAATGTAGGAGGAAGCAACGAGGTGGTTACTTGGGCAACAATTGTCGCTATGAACCTTCCAATTGAGAAGTAAAATTTAGTAACCATTTAGCAATAGTCTGGACAGTTTTTGAAAGCCAACGGTAGAATGCAGGTTTCAGCCCTCTTCCACAGTGACCTAGCCAACGAGAAAACAAGGGTTTCAGCGCTTGCTCAGAAAAATGTCCGGACTATTGCTTTATCAAACGTGTAATTTAACCTCACATTGGGATAACTTTTCAGCCAACCACTGTTCAAAAATCTGATTTCGGATTTGCTGTTTTAGGGTATCATCCAACTCCACTGGAATAAATTGCTCTACACGGAGAAGACAATAACCACCTTCAAGAG
Organism: Roseofilum halophilum BLCC-M91; assembly: GCF_030068445.1. GTDB lineage: Bacteria > Cyanobacteriota > Cyanobacteriia > Cyanobacteriales > Desertifilaceae > Roseofilum > Roseofilum halophilum. The sequence continues at coordinate 59,633 of NZ_JAQPOK010000100.1, forward strand.
CAAATGGTCCAATCATCGTTCCCGGAGGTGCAACACGAACAGGCTCTTGGGCCACTTCAGGAAGTTGGGAGATAAAGATTGGGGGCATGATCCCTTTAACATAGCGATCTTCAGTTAAGGAATGTTTCTGAGCCAGTTCTCCGAAAGACTCAGGATTTTCTTGAAGTTGAGTTTTGATGGTTTCGGCTTCCTGTTGTTGTGCAATAACAATTCTTGAAAGTACAATTTTTTCCAGTTTTTTCTGGTTCATTTCAAAAAATGGCTGAATTTTAGCTTCAGTTATCTCTAGCTTCAACTTTTCAGCCTTGAGCCGCTTTTCGATTTGTTGCCGAAGAGACTCATAACTCATGTTTTTCTCTTTAAGCCATACCTCAAATTGTTCTGGAGCAACTAATTCATTTTGAGTTCGGAGTTGCACAATGGCTTGTTCAACGTCATGAGAAAGAATCTGAAGGTCATCACGATTCTGGATTTCTTGTTCAATTAGGTGCTGAGCTGAAATCTTGAAGAGGAATGACTGATCCTCTGCAATGGTACGAAGATAGTTTAAAGCGTCTCCCCAATAAATTTCTTGATTATTGATCGAAAGGATAGGCTGAGATTTCATGATATTTCTATACCTACTCTAGGTGTTTACGAGTAATCAAAAAAGCTTGAAATTCGCTTGTCTTTTGCCCATACCCAATCCGTAAATTCTGGTACAGCCGCACTATGACGTTTTACCTGGTTATAGCCAGCAGCCCCAGCGCCACCTACAAGGCCACCAAAATAAAGACCAATAGCGGCATCAACGCCAGTAGGGACGTGACCTTGGATAAACTCATATCGTTTATTATAAAAGTCATCACTTTGTCTTGAGTTGTCCGTATGACCGAAGACACTGGTTACTAATGCTAAAGACTGTTCTGACTGTGCTTGGTAATCTACCCTGTTTTCATCAGAGTATCCATCATGTGTCGTTGCTGCTGGATCTAATGCAATAATACTATTAACGCCATCAAGGTTTTTGGCAATTTCAAAAGATACATAAGCACCAAGGCTATGTCCAACAAGATTGATTTGATTTGATTCTAAACCCCAAGATTGTAATGTATTAGCTACTGTTTTTCCTATGGGTTTGATCCAACTTGCGGCCTTAGCTAAGCCATCGACCCCTGTATTAGCAAATCTCCGCCAGTCAAGTTTTAGAACTTGATCCCCATGTTCATACCCTCCAATTGCTTGGGCTAGATTGGTGAAGTTAGGCTTATCTATGGATTGGCTATTCCAACCATGAGTAATAATCCATGTTGGGCGATCGCCAATTGTGTCTTCAGCTTTCGGATGATCGCTTACAAATTTTAAATGAACGTCTTTGAATGAACCTTCAACGTCCAAAGCATGTAGATTTCTTTGCCATGGTGCTGAGGCACCATGAGGAAGGTGACCAGTGACACGATATGTCCTCGTATTGTAAGCAATTCTACCTTTTTCAAACTCCGCCCAAAGTGTAAATCCATCAGGATCAGGCCATTGTCGTTTTGTGGGAGCGCCAAGCGAGCCATTTACCGCCCAGAGTTCTTCATATTTGTCTGAAATTGGACCCCAACTGGCTACTGATTTTGAAGAAAGTCCCCTGCTCTTTCTATGGATTCGCGGTGTTCCATTAGTACCTGAAAAAGCTTGCCAAAACACATTAGATCTGCTATTAGATGGGGTTTCATCATTACGAGGGAAGCCGAGTGGATTATTAAAACTAAGACCCCCAACAGCTTCATATTCTTTGAGGTTTTCCCCCTCAATCCAATAAGCAGTATCAGAACCATCTTCTAACATTAAAAGCCTTCTAGATCTACGGAATGAGTATAGACTTGGTTCAAATTCTTGCACCCAGCCACTACTGTTACCAACCGTCACATACCTTGGCTGTCCTGTACTCCGACCAACTTGGCTTTCACCCACTCTTTGAATAGCTGCACGTTTGGCTCTCTCAAACTTAGTTAGCGGAATGCTAATTTCATCTAGAGGAATTTCTTCACTTACATTATTATTTGATTTTTCATCATCATTATCTAAAGGCGGATCGAATTCAATAACTGGCAGCCGTTGATCATGTGGATTTTCTATTGTACGGCGAAATCCACCTTCCCAGATATAACCAACTCGTCCATCATCAAGACGAACTTTATACCAAGTCTTATATTTGGGATTAGAATTATTGGTGGTGACTTTCTCCAAAAAACGGAAGGTTGTTCCAGCCGGCACATACCCCTGAATTAGAGTACTTGTATCAATCCAGGGATGCCTACGGAAATTGGTTGCTTCTTTGAGCCTTCCAGTTCCACTATCTGATGTTCGACTCAGAATCTCTGCCCGCTTTTTATCAGAAGCTACATGAATGTTGAAAGGTTTAGGTGTACTCCATTGAGAACCATCAAAAACAGAAAGAGCTACGGTATCATTGATTCCAATATTACCATTGTGGCTGTAATAAACTTGATTTTGATTCAGTTGATCAATACTTGCTACACCACCTGACACACCTCCATATTGAGGAGGTAAAACATTCAAGCGAGGTGGAGTAAAGCCCGCAGGAACAGCAAAATGCCCTGTACTAGAGTTGTTAGGCGAAAAATCATAAAATGCAATAGCTTCAATTGCATCTCCATCAGGATGAGACCAGCTAAAACGATTTCGCATCGAAACCAAACTTTCGTTTCTGAACTGAGGATCTATTGTTTTTGTAAAAAACTCTTCTTCCCCAATAGTTTGATCCCAGACATTAACAATTGGTTTTGCTGTAGACTTAGGATTAGACTCTACCGGTTCAGCACCAATCGTTACATTGGACTTTGGATCGGAGTCTACCGGTTCAGCACCAATCGTTACATTGGACTTTGGACTGGGTTCTACCGGCTCAGCACCAATTGTCACACTTGTACTTGCACCGGTTCCATAGGAGTACCAGAAACTAGCTCCACTTGGCTGTGTCGTTAAATAGCCATTTTCATAGTAATGTTTAGTTACTCCATTACTAACCGTTGTTTTCTCAAAATCTCCCGCACTACTCGGAACCTTACCCTCTCCCGGTTGCGGAGCCACTGGAAGCGGAGTTGGAGGAGGTGCAACTATCGGTAAAGTAACCGTCCCTGGAGTCGGGTCTGTATTTCCCTTACTATCAGTAGCCGTATAGATAAACCTTGTATCTCCCACAAAGCCAGGATTAGAGCTAAATACCAATTGACTAGCCTGAGCTATAGTAAAGGTCTGCCCAGGTTGTACCGGCACTCCGTTATAGAACAAGGTTCCTTCACTGGCTTCTGGAACAGTAGAAACCTTAAAGAAAAGAACATCATTATCCGGGTCAGTAGCCGTCAAGGGAGGCACAGAAGCTGTTTGACCACTTTCACTAGCGAGTGCTGTATGGTTGACTGCATTTGGAGGCGATGTAACAACCGGCTTGGCTATCGGTAAAGTAACAGTCGCCAGAGTTGGGTCTGTATTTCCTTTAGAGTCAGGAGCATCAGGAGTAAAATCATCAGTCAATCGATACTCAATTTGCCCCACATCTTCAGCTTTGAACCCCAGATCTTCAACCTTGAAAAGGTCAGGACTTACCCTAATTTCATATAAACCTGGATTCAACTCCAGTTCGTAGAGAGATTTATCCTCTGCCAGGTAAGAAAGTGCCGCACCGATGCGACTATACTCTTCTCCTGAACCAATCATTTTGTTAACATACAAATCAGCTAATCTATCTCCCGACTCAAGCTGAAGTTGTAATTTTCCAGGTTCCTTAACCTCCAAACCATAAACATCCCTATTAATACGGATATAGCGAGTAAACTCTATCCCCACCTCACCAGAAACATCTAACTCTGATGATTTGGAACCCGTAAACGGATCGCTTTCTGTGTCAGGATTAGTAAATGCGATATCCCCATTAATATTCGGCACAACATCAGGCGTAAACTCAGTCGAAATGCTATAGTCTCTCGCACCATCTGCACCGCCACCGACAACTAAATGATAGGTTCCTGGGTCAAGGAAACCCCCGCCACTGGTGGGAATTTTATCGCTGGCAATATAAGCAAAAGCTCCCTTGGAAGTGTAGAATTTCCGCCAAGCCGACTCACCCTCTGCATTAATCAAAGATACAGAAGGAACTGAACCACTCCTTGCTTGTCCATTCCACTTGAAGTATCCACCCTCATCTACCGTAAACTCGTAATACTTCGTTGGTTGAGTTTCATTGAGTCCATCAACATCAGAAAAACTCGCCGAAGATTGCACCGCCGCAGTCTCCACAGAATTTCCGCCCCGTGCTGCTCGTTCCTGGGGAGTCACTTCACCTTCACCGCTCCAAGTCTCCGGAGCAAGCCAAGCCACTGGATTATAAACCTCTGGCTTAGTCTCCTTCGCCACCTGAACGGCTGCCAACAGATTCAACAACCCAGCCCCCGTCGTCTCATCCGCATTCGGTGTCTCTAAATCCGTCGCCGTCTCCTTCAAAATCTCCACCACTTGGCGATAGCTCAACTCCGGATTAGCTGCCCAAACTTGCGACACTGCTCCCGTTACCTTCGCTGTGGCTACGGAGGTTCCTGCCATGGTTCCCACACCTTCGCCCACCGTAGAAAATACAGGATTATCCTCGGTTCCTCCCGGAGCCAGTAAATCTAACCCTTGACCATAACTGGAATACTCAGCGCGATTAAACCCTTCTGCCGCCGACAGTCTGGGATTCACCTGCTCGGCTGCCCCTACCGTGAGGATATTATCGAACTCCTGAGAGGCTTGTCCCAACACGGACATGACATCCCCATCATTCCCAGCCGCCGCCACAATTAATACCCCATTCTGCCGGGCATATTCAATGGCTTCCCGCTCCTGGGGCGTTAACTCATAGCGCGTCGTCACATTCCCCTCAGCATCCACCTGAGTTAAATCTAAACTGAGATTCACCACCGCATTCGGTTGTCCCGACTCCTTGGCAGCATCCACAAATTCCACCAAAGATTCAGCCCATTGTCCCGAACCAATAGCGCGACTCACCCACAGAGGAGCAGTATCATTCACTCCATCAATGCCAATACCATTGTCTTGAGTTGCGCCAATAATCCCCAGGATATGGGTTCCATGTTCATTCCCCTCTCCTTCCGACAACAGGGGATTATCATCACCCTCTACATAATCCGTTCCCAGAGTAATCCGCTCATAATCAATATCTGGATTATCCCCACTAAATCCCGTATCAATCACACCTACCAAAGGTTGCTCCGTTGCCCCAAACTCGAATACCGTAGGTTCTTCTCCCCCCGACACCCACTGCTGCGCTACCGCTTCCAACCGGTTCACTAACCGCGTGGTTGCCACTTCCTGCACCTGGGAAAGCTCTTCAGAGTTCTCGGTTAAACTATCCGAAAGCGTAGTCACCGTTTCTTTCAGTTGAGTAATGGAACTCTCTTCGGTATCAATCTCCTCCAAGTTACTCGTCAGCGTTTCCAACCGCGCTACCAGTTCCTGCTTCACTGTCGGTTCCAGTTCCACCGGTTCCGTATCCGTATTCTCTCCCTCAACCTCTTCGACAATTTCTTGTGCTTCTACCGCAGTTTCCTCTAAATCATCAGAACTTTTCCCGTTTTCAGTCTCCGTATTCTCCGCAACAACCGTTTCTTCTTCCTCTACAACGGGATTATTTTCCTCTACCGTAACCGGTGGTTCTTCCTCATCTGAGTTCTCTTCAGTTGCGCTAGTTTCTTGCTCCACAACTGTTGGTTCTACCCTATTTTCCGCTTCAGAAGCTTCATCTTCATCAACGGTTACGACTTGCTCACCTGAGTTACCCTCAGTCTCTTGCTCCACAACTGTTGGTTCTACCCTATTTTCCGCTTCAGACGCTTCATCCTTATCAACCGTTACAACGTCCTCACCTGAATTCTCTTCAGTTGCGCTAGTCTCTTGCTCCACAACTTTCGGTTCTACTCTATTTTCGGGTTCAGATGCTTCATCCTTATCAACGGTTACAACATCCTCACCTGAGTTCCCCTCACTCTCCTGCTCCACAACCTCCGGTTCCACGACATCAGCAGTGTCACTTTCTTCCGCTTCTGTCGTCTCCTCCAAGAACTCCAGGAGAGTTTCCACATCCTCGACTAAATCTCCTGCGACTTCATCCACCGCATCGGGAGTGACATAGGGTTTAACATATTCGATAATCCCTTGGCCTAACTCAGTTTCGCGCCAATCTTCTCCTTCTGCAAGCACTTCATCCATTAGCGCGGCTTTGCCTTTGGCTCCCCGAATCTGGAAGATGATATCGTTATAGTCGGAATCGGTTTTACCATCCATGCGGATGTCTTCCATCACGAATGTAGAACCATCCCCGGTAACATCGGCAATTTGTCCCACATGGAAGCCTTCGTAGGGATTGGAGGTTACCATGGAGAAGAGAGGACGACCAGAACCACTAATTCCTGGATTGTCGAATACTTTGGCTACCGTCTTATTGGGAACTAACATTACGCCGAAGGTATCTCCAGATCGCATATTAAAGCTTTTTACACCCAAATATTCCCCAGCATTTTGGTCGCGCTCGCCCAATTTACCACTAAATCTCGCCCCTTCATCCGCATCGGAAATTACCACATGACCTTGTTCTGAGCTACTCAAGGCGCGACTGGAGGCTTCTTGAATAAAGTCTTCGGAACCGGGTTCAAATTCATCCATTCCCTCTAAGGAAAAGATAGCCAGTTCGCCTTGATATCCCCCACCGTCAAAGATATAGTCAATCTCCACTTCTCCCGTTTCT
>NZ_JAQPOK010000101.1 GCF_030068445.1 Roseofilum halophilum BLCC-M91
GGGCAGAGCCGCTAAGATTTTTTTGACAGACGGGGGAACTTTCACTAACATAGTTATTAGTTATTATTTTTTTCTGCTCTCTATCTTACCAGATTTGAGAGCTTTTTTCTCCATCTATTCTTAACATTCAACACTTCTGGCTGAAATGATCATCACCAATAAAGTCGCCATTAATCGCCCCATTCTGGAAACGACCAACACTCTCAAACTGATTTGTGTTGCTGCTACCGGGTACAATATTATCGATATCCAATGTGCAGCCGAACGGGGAATTGCTGTGACCAATGCAGTGGGTTACTCCACCAATAGTGTGGTTGCCCATACTTTTTCTATGCTCTTTTATCTATCCCACCATTGCCGTTATTTTGATGATTATACCCGCAGCCGCCAATGGTGTCAAAGTCCTACTTTTAACCATCTGGGAGAATCCTTTTTTGAGCTGGCGGGGAAACAGTGGGGTATTATCGGTATGGGAACCATTGGCCGCAAAGTGGCTGATATTGCCCAAGCTTTTGGATGTGATGTTGCCTATTTTTCTACCAGTGGAAAAAATCGGGCACAACCCTTTGAATGCGTCAGTTTAGAGAAACTTTTGCAACAATCCCAGATTCTTTCTATTCATGCGCCATTAAATGAAAAAACGGCTAACCTCATTGATGAACCGCAACTTAAACAAATGTCTTCTCAAGCCATTTTGCTCAATGTCAGTCGGGGAGGAATTGTTAATGAAGCGGCTTTAGCCTCAGCCTTGGATAAGGGTGAAATTGCTGCGGCAGGTTTAGATGTATTGGAAAACGAGCCTCCAGAAGAAAGTAATCCCCTTTTTCAGATCCAAAATCCAGATAGACTGTTTATCACCCCTCATATCGCCTGGATTTCCAGAGAGTCAAGAGCGCGGTTAGTCACGGAAGTGGAACAAAATATCGCCGCGTTTCTTAAGGGTGAGAGTCGAAATCGGGTGATTTAGAGGCAATCTATGAATTGCATCGACTAGCAACTAAGCGGGACTGACGGGTCTCGAACCCATGGCCTAGCGCTTAGGAGGCGCTCGCTCTATCCAACTGAGCTACAGTCCCATTCGCCCCCATTATACATGATTTTAATTCAGTCAGGGCACTAGCCCAAGGCAACAACAGCGTTTAAGCGCTCCACCACAAACTTGCGGTCTAAATAGGATAATAAACCGCCCGCTTTTGGCCCCCGTTCTTTGCCCAAGAACGATTGGTAAATGGCGGGAAATGCCAGATTGGGCTTAATTGATAACTCCTTGGTGGTGGAGAAAATTAAAGTTTGTAACGCTTCGGCTTCCCAATTTTCGTTTTTCTCCAGATTGGATACCAACTGCTTGAGATAGGTTTTTTGCTCCTCCGATAACTGACTCGCACCTTGGGGAATGTCGTCCCAATAAATGACTAATTTTTCTTCTTCATCGGCATAATCTTCCAGCCATTTCTGACCGACGGCAATCCGTTTTTTGATTTCTTGCCAATCCCTATCGGTCAGGGGAGGCATTCGTTTTTGAATTTCCTGTTCAATGTCTAAACCTGGAATTTGTAGCAGGGAAATTAAGGTACTTATATCAAAGGGTTGATAAGGTTGAACTTCACTCCCTAATTGGGCATACAAGAGCGCCATTAAGTCCTTGGATAAGTCCCCTTCTTCCTCGGAATTTTGCCATTCTTGATATTTGCTATTCAAGGTATCATAATCCCGGAAGAGGCGAGTGGTGGTTTCGTAGTTGGGGGCGAAATTAATGACGGTTTTGGGGGGTGTTCTTAACATCAAAAACCGTAGGAGTTCAGCCGGTAATAAATCGGCCATATCTCTGGCACTGGAACCGACTCCTTTTGAGGAACTCATTTTTGTGCCATTGACTAAAATGAATTCGTAGGGAGAATGGAAGGGGGGTTGTTTTTTTAACACTTTGCGGCAAATGGCATTGGCTACATCACGAGAACCGCCTTTTTGGGAGTGGTCTTTTCCAGCGAGTTCAATGGTGACTCCCAACAGATCCCATTTGGCTACCCATTCTACTTTCCAGGGTAATTTGCCGTTGCCATCAAAGGGAGAAATCCAACCGGAATGACCGCATCCTTCTACCCAGTCGGTGCTATCGGGTTTGCAGGTGTAAAAGACTTGTTCGCCGTTGTAATCGGTGACGACAGTGGTGGCGATTTTACCGCAGTTTTCACAGACGACTTGGAAGGGATACCAATCATCGGGTCGTTTGGCTTTGCTTACTTGTTCGTAGGCTTGGCGAATTAAGTGGGCGTTGTTTAAGAAGGTGTCAATATAGGGGTTGAGTTTTCCGGTGCGATAGAGGTCACGTAGATAATAAATTTGCGGTTTTACTCCTAAATATTCAAAGACTTGTAGAAATTCGCCCATGAAGTATTTGGCATAGTCGCTGGCGGTTTCTTCTGGGGAGGGAACGTTACAGAGGGGATAGCCGAGATAGGGGTTAAATTGCTCTGGGTTGAGATAGTGGGGAACGGTATCTAGGGCATCATAATCATCGACACCATAGAGGAATTTGACGGGTTTTTGGGCATGTTTTAAGGCACGATAGATGACATCATGAATAACGACTCCTCGTAGCGATCCGACGTGAACGCGACCGGATGGAGTTTTCGAGTCGTTGACAATTTGTTCGCCTTGTGCATCTTTTGCGATTTTATCTGCCCAAAACATAATGCGTTTTTATTTATCCACAATCTTTTTACTATAATATCAATTTGCTGTTGAGATAGAGTGATAACCTAAACTTATAACTTATTATTCTCTGATAAGCATCTGAGGGGGACAGGCGATCGCCCAAACCCTGATTCTACCGTAGACCCCCTCAGATAGCCTTCTGGGTAAGGGTTTGAAGGGTGTCGATCGAGTGATTTTGGAGGTGAGATGAGGAAAAAAATCGACTTTTTCTTGACCCCCTCAGATTTGGGGTGTTATGATCCGCTCGTAGCCTCGCTTTCAGAAGCCGAGGGTTTGACTCTTGAAAAAGAGAAGAAGTGCTGAAACGAGTAGCAACTGCCGCTCTGACAGTCGCTTTCAATTGTTTGACTCTTGAAAAAGAGAAGAAGTGCTGAAACTCAGCGAACAATAAGAAAGTAGACCGGCGATTTACCGGTCTACTTTTTGAATCAAAGCTCTAAAAACTACTGCATTCGGGCTTGCAAGATACGGCTTTTAACAGAGTCAGGAAATTGCTCACTGTCTAATATTTCATTGAGCAGAGGAGAATACTTACCTTGCTCGTTAATAATGGCTGCGACTAGCGCTAACTGATTGGCGACTGGCATAGAACCGGTGGCAGAAAAGCAATCCTCTCGAACGATCGCCCCTAGAAATTGAGGATTGTGTTGTGCTAACTTATGGAGCAGTCCAGACAAAACCAAGCGATCCATTTTCTTGCTAATATCAGAGGAGCGCAAAAAGAAGCGAGTGCCGTGACAAAGTTCAGGAATCCAACGACCTTCTGAAATTAACACCAAGCGAGTAAAGGCTAGAAATGCCTGTTTAGAAACCGTGTCAATAAGGTCAGGGCGCTGCTGTTGTTCAATCCTTTGAGTTAGAGCAAAAAAAGCTTGAGTGAAGGGTTCCGGTATGGTTACCGAGGGGAGTCGAGGTATAGATTGCCTTGTATTGCCGTAATACCAAAACACAGCTTCAGCCAACTTATAGAGCAGTTGCAACACTTCTGGGGATTGTTCCTGTTCTGTTGCTCTAAAAACTTCTAACTGTTCTGCTTCTGTTGCTTGTTGCTGATTGACGCGCTCAATCAATACCATCATGGCCGTTTGTCGCACTCCAACTACAGGGGATTGAGAGAGGACAGCGAGAATCGGAGCATGAGGAATGGCATATCCATGTTCTATTAAGTCAAGAAGAGCGCGAATTGCCCGTTGAGAAACTTCCTTGGAAACATCTAGACTTAAACTCAACAAAGCAGAAAGAGCCGGTTCTGAGTCTTGTAGTGCTTGGCGGTGATAAAGTTTTACCAAGACTCCTCTGGCTTGTTTATTGTTGAGTTGAAGTAAAAACGGCTCTAGAGAGTCAGGAACAAACTTGGGTTTATTGAGAATTTGATTAACGGTTTTAACAGGGAGTTGTGGTAGCCAAGCTTGCCACTGTGCCCCAATATAATCTTGAGTCTCTGGAATATAAAAGGCTAGAGTGTCTAAAGTCTTTAGAACATCTGAAGGGTTTTCAGCAATGGCTGGAGTTAACCATTGAGCGATCGCCAGAGCATCATCTGAATGAGTCGTTTGGGCACAAAAACGAATGAGTTGACAGGCTAAGGAAAAGCGACTGCGAGGAATTTCTTCAATGGGAATGGCTAATAACACAGCGATTACCGCAGAAGCTCCGGGTGACTTACAAACGGTTTCAATGGCGATCGCCCGATGGCGGCTTAATTCTTTGGAGGTGTTATCTTCTGATGCAGGAAGCAAGCTCTGATGAATGAGGGTTGTGAGCAGTTCTGTATCAGACATCGCTTGCATCCCCACCCCTGCCGCAGTCACTTCATGCCATCGGGCGGGTAAAGAAGCATAGAGTAAGTTTAACCAGGATGGGTATCCGAGAATATTGGATTGCCTAAAATCCTGATACATTTGACCCAATAAAGTTTGGGCAGGTGGTTTTTCCAGAAAAGATTCAGAGGGAGGTTGGGTAAGAGCAACCTGGAAGAGTTTCTCTTGAGTGTCTAAGGTGGCTCCTGGCAATTGGTGTAGCTGAAAAATCAAAGCCCGTCCTCGACTGCCAAATTGAAAATAGCGATCGCTTAACACCCTGAGAATACCAGGGTTAACTCTTGGGGTTTTCAATTCAGTTAAAGAGCGATAATATTGACCGATCCACTGACCGAGAACCTGATATTGTTGCTGCAAAGCATAGTGAGGATCTTGGGCTTCGCCATAATTGCGGTTTAAAAACGCTTGCAACACCTGAGCAAAATGAATACCATTGCTATCGGGGAGATGGACAAACAAATCAGCCGCCACATCAATGGCTTTATTAATCAAAGATTGGCTCACCACCGGTAACAATTGCACAACCATATCCCAGAGAACTGGAGTATGGGTGCGGGGAGCAGAATTAGCAGCAATTAAAAGCGTTTCTTGGAAGAGATAGGATTGATGCAGAGCGATCTGAAGCAAGGACACTAAAATGGAAACCGATTCGCGATCGCTGCGAGAAATAGCAGCAAAGGCTAAAGAGCGAAATGGAAGCAGTTGGGTTCGATCGATAAATTCGTTAACCTGGTAAAATTCGGCTAAGGGTAGCAGAGTCAGTAACTGTCGGAAGATCGCCCAAATATAATATTGACTTTGGCTGTGGGCTAAAGTATCTAAGGTTTGGAATAATTCCTGTTTTGCTTCTTCTCCCTCGGCTGTAGAGTTAAGCCACCGAGCGATCGCATATTCTAAGAAGGTTTGATGGAAAAAGCTGATCCGACCACTGCCCAAGTCTTTTAAGACTCCTTCACTTTTCAGGGCGCTATAGGCTTCAAATTCACGATCGCTAAGATCTAAACTGGTTTGATAGATTGTATCTCTGAGGCGATCGCCGGATTGATGATATAAGCTTTGGGCTAACTTTAAGCTCAGTTTTTCCTTGGCTAATCCCACAGTTGCTGATTGACTACTGTGGCGCACTCTAGCAATTTTCCAGTCCCAATAAATTCCATAGAGTTGACTTACAGTTAAGTCTTCAGGAACCGTTTCTGACTCAGCAAATAAATCGCAGAGCAACGCTAATAACAGGGGATTGCGGATAATATCTTCTAAGGAATGGCTGTCAGTAGAAAGCTGAAGAATTTCAGTCGCAAAAGATTCAGCCGATTCCATGAAATCATCGCAACGAACCAAACCTAACCATCCGGTTTGACGCTCGTGAATCAGATTAGCTAATTCATCGAATACTGTTCCTAGAATTGTGCTTTTCCCATATCCTGCGGGGCCTAAAATAGAAATAACTTGACCCCTATTGCCCTCCCAGCCTCGATTTACTTGACTTAAGCATTTGTCAATCAAAGTCTGTCGGGGAATGGTCGGTAAAATATAAGGATTAAGAGCAGCACGAGCGCGTAGGGTATTTTGTTGCAGTGCTTCTAAGGTTACGGCTTTTGAAGTAAAAGCTTGGCGAATTAAGGGGCTAACGGCTTCTTGGGGTTCTAACTCTTCAGTTTCCTCAAGCCACTGTGTAAGTGAATCGCTCTGAAAGTCTTCCACAACTTCTTGCCAGTCCAACTCAAGGGTATGGCAAATTTCCATGAAAATCCCGCGATCAACTGGCTTGCTATTAAAGAACTTACTGACCGTTGACCAAGAAGCAATGGCTAACTCATAAGCGATCGCCTTTTGGGTTAAGTGGCGACGCTTGAGCGCTTGTTTCGCTCGTTTGACTCCTGCTGTAGATGCGATTAGCGATCGACCCGTCACCATCTGAAATTCATTAGTAATTCAACCCTGACTAGAGTTTCCTTAAGTTAAACCTCAAGTCATATCTATGAGTATACATCTCAAACCCGTACTCATATGCCCTCCTGCCAAGCTGGTAATGGGGAGTTCTCCCTATTACCCATTACCCATTACCCAATGTGCAAATTCAACGTCCCCAACTGCAAACTGCTTGGCAAACCATTACCAACCCTGTTGGACACTTAAAGCGGATATTGCCGAATTTTTCGATAGTCTCAGTTGGCCCATCCTTTGTAGTCAACTGGAAAAACTACCCATTGCTCCTGACTTAAAGCTGTTGATTGAACAACACATCAAAACGGGTATTGTCATTGCTCACCAGCATATCCAACCCACTCAAGGAGTATTACAGGGCAGCGTTCTCTCTGGTGCATTAGCCAATCTCTATCTCCATTCCTTCGATCAACGATGCCTGCAAGCCGGGTTCAATCTGGTGCGCTATGGGGATGATTTTGTCATTGCCTGTAGCAGTTGGCAAGAGGCAACTGAAACCTTAACTCAAGTGGAGCAATGGTTAGCCCAACTCTATTTACGGCTACAACCGAACAAAACCCATATCTTTGCTCATGACCAAGAATTTATCTTTCTCGGATATCGGTTTGTCAACGGAGAAGTCTTTGCTCCCGAACCTCCAGAGGTTTCTACCCATGTCTGGGTCTCCCAGTCCGGACAACCTTACCCAGGAGATAAACCCCGACGAAAACCCGCCCGTCTAGGACGGCCAAAAGCCTCTGGACTTCCCAAGGTTATTCAGTTTCCTCAAGCTCCAGTCGATCATCTTTGGAAAGAAACCATGACCACATTATATGTAACTGACCAAGGGTCGTACTTGAAGGCCAAGAACTATCAGTTTCAAATCTTTAATCGCCAGCAACTACGGATTAAAGTTCCCGTCAACCGCGTCACTCATATTGTTTTATTTGGTTGCTGTAGTTTGTCCCATGGTGCTGTGAAACTGGCTCTCTCTCGCCGTATTCCGGTTCTTTATCTCTCCCAACGGGGACGGTATTTTGGTCGCCTGCAAACCGATGGTTTAGCCAACGTGGATTATTTGCAGCGCCAAGTCTTGTGTAGTCAAGACCCAGAGTTTGTACAGCGACAAGCCCAAGCCATTGTTAATGCGAAACTGCATAATTCTCGCGCTCTGTTATTAAAACTCAACCGTCGTCGTCGCTCTGAAGTTGCCAAAAACTCTATTGGGCAAATGATGACGTTAATGGAGCGTTTACCTCAAGCTGAGTCAATCGATGCCTTGCGGGGATACGAAGGACAGGGAGCGAGCGTGTATTTTCAAGGGCTAGGCTCATTATTTCTTGGCCCCTTTACGTTTGAGAAGCGCACTAAGCGACCTCCTACCGATCCGGTCAATAGTTTATTGAGTTTGGGCTATACTCTACTGTTTCATAATGTCGGATCATCTGTCCAAGGATTGGGATTACACACCCACTTTGGGAATTTGCATGTCCCTCGCAATTATCATCCTGCTTTGGTATCGGATTTGATGGAAGAGTTTCGCGCTCAAGTGGTTGATTCCTTGGTGTGTTATTTGATTAATTCTAAAATCTTCACTGAGTCAGACTTCACTCCCCCTGATGATCGTGGCGGCGTTTTCTTACATCCAACATCTTTGCGGAAGTTCCTTAAGCATTGGGAAGAGAAGTTGCTCTCTCAGGTAACCCATCCCCATACTGGATATCAAGTGACTTTGCGCCGTTGTTTGGAACTACAAGCACGGGAATATTTAGCGGCATTGATAGAGGATGTGGATGTTTATCGCCCGATGATTTGGAAACTTTAGCACCGGTTGAAGATTAGTTGAATGCGTAGGGGCTTGGCAAGCTTAAAATTGTAGGTTGGGTTGAACGAAGTGAAACCCAACAACGCTTAACTGACGTTGGGTTTCGTTCCTCAACCCAACCTACTGCCGTGACACAGCTAAAATAGTGCATTAGCGTAGGGTGGGTTAGGCGGCTAAAACCTAGACTCTGACAGCAATCTATCAATCCGCCGTAACCCACCATTTTAGGGTTGTCACGGCACTACATTACTATTATCCAGATTCATCTAGCGTTTCAGCACTTCTTCTCTTTTTCAAGAGTCAAACCCTTGGCTTCTGGAAGCCAAGCTACGAGGGAATTATAGCACCCCAGATCTGAGGGGGTCAAGAAAAAGTCGATTTTTTGTCTCATCTCACCTCCACAAACGCTAGATCGACACCCTTCAAACCCTTACCCAGAAGGCGATCCGAGGGGGTCTACGACAGAATGAGGGTTTCAGCCATTGGCTGTCCCCCTCAGATGCTTATCAGAGAATAATCAATAATAAGTTGAAGTTATCTGATAGAGGATTGCTCACTCTAGTATATAGAAGGAGGAGAGTAGCGATCATGGCCAATACTCAGATTCTAGATTAGGGCGATCAGTTTTGGCGTGGATAGATTTGAGTAAAACGCTTTTGCCTTAGCGTCTTTTGCATCGCACCATCAAACACCGTAATCAAGCAATAGTCTTTATATTCGCGAACTGAATATCCCGATGGTCGGTGTTGAGAATCTCCACACCAACCAGGACGATTGGGGCTTTTACTGCTACAAACGCGATCGCTATGAACAATTTTGTCTCGACCATCTTGTGCCGATCCCTTCCAGATACTAACAATTTGCCCTGGTCTGGCCGTTGTATTTTCCTGTAGATGATATATACGACCTAGGCAGGCGATCCTATCTCGCAAACGGCTCATTAAACTCTGAAGAGATGTCTGAACGTTGGCTTTGGCAAACAAATTTTTAGATTGCATTTTAAGTTCACTGCCCCTATAACCATTAAACCGACTTAACTTATGGGGGGGTCGTCTCCATCCTGGCCCTAGTCCTCCTAAATGACTGGCTAATTCCAAGAGTTGACCTACGAATTTGTTTACATCAACGTTAGCTAAATTCTGAGACCGCCAGCGAGCGTTAACCGGAATCACCCAAGTTTCATGAGCTATCTTTGAAGGAATATTGGCATAACCGTTGGGAGGATTATTATCTTCATATCGTTTAGCCAGAAAACTGGTTAAAATCAATTGACCTTGGCAACTGGGGCCACCAAAAATTTTCTCCGTCAGCTTCACAGCGTCATCTTGAGAATATAAAGACAATGCCAACCGGGTAAAATATCCTCTCAATAGCGATCGCAACACTTGTGGACTCCAACGATATTTTCCATTGCGATTATCTCTTCTAGGTTGATTTTGCCGATTCCTAGCCTGAGAATGAGACTGAATACAAGGCTTCATTCCCTTTAGCTCTAGCACCCATTGCCCAGTCTCTGGAACTTTTTCTGCCACTCGTCCAAACCCAGAAGCAGTTCCCCGACCAACCCCTTGCTCCTTCAGCATTTCTTTAACTCGATTCTCTAACCATCCCTTTTGTTTAGGAGTTGGCTTATTTTTAAGGCGTATATTAATGTTCAAAGAAATAGACTGAGAATCAGAGGACTGAGGAGTAGAATTTCCTGAAGAAGATGTGGAAGGTCTCGGTGGTTTGGTAGGTCTAGCAAACACAGCACTAGAACTTTTAGCAGCACCTCTAGAGGGTTGAGGCTGAGATGGAGGCTGAGGTAAAGGTTGTGTTGCCAATTCTGGAACTTCAACTTGCCATTGTACACTCAGTTGATTGCTCTTCTGGTCAAACAATTGCCACTTTTGTTGAGCATGAAGCGGAAACGGTTTAATCCTGTTCTGCACATTAACCGCTTCAAAGCGAATTTTACGAGGCTTCCATCCACTTCTATCCTGTTCAATCAAACCCTGCCAAAACTTTTCTTCCTCTTGATTAAACTCATACCAGTTCTGCTTAATCCAACTGAGCAGAGCGCCGCGAATACTTGAACCGGGAATACAGGGAACACCACCCAATTGAGCGGGGAGTATACCTCCTTCAGCAAAAAAGTTACCTCCCACTTGAATGGGAGAGATGGGTTTAAGGTTGCCAATACTTACGGTTGGGTTCTTGGAATTGCTTAAGGGGATACAGCGCTTCGCGCGGTAATGGGTAATGGGTAATGGGTAATGGGAAAACCATTTTTTACGCTAGAGTGCCCATTCTTCAGGCTTTTCATGGGACAACACTCTCAAGGAACATTTCGATTACTGTACCTCATAACATCG
>NZ_JAQPOK010000102.1 GCF_030068445.1 Roseofilum halophilum BLCC-M91
ATACAGCGCTTCGCGCGGTAATGGGTAATGGGTAATGGGCAGAAGGGAAAACCATTTTTTACGCTATGCGTGCCCATTCTTCAGGCTTTTCATGGGACAACACTCTCAAGGAACATTTCGATTACTGTACCTCATAACATCGAAAAACGCTGTAAGTAATGAGTAATGAGTAATGAGTAATGAGTAATAAGTAATAAGTAATAAATAAATCACGGGAGCAAGATGCTCCCACTCCAGTAATATCAAAGAATTGGAGGAGTGCGGGCATCTTGCCCGCTTCTTAAGCTCCAGTAATATCAAAGAATTGGAGGAGTGCGGGCATCTTGCCCGCTTCTTAAGCAATTAACCGGATTTGATATAATTTTTAATTTTTAATTTTTAATTTTTAATTGATACAACAACTCCCTCGCCGCCTCCTGCTCCAAGGGTTTCGCAAACAGATACCCTTGTCCATAATCACACCCCAACTCCTGCAACTTCTGCTGTTGTTCCACCGTTTCCACCCCCTCAGCCACCACTCGCATCGACAAACTATGGCCCAAATTTACAATTGATTTCACCAACTCCCAATCTTTCTCCACCTGAGAATGTAAAGGAATAAAAGACCGATCGATCTTCAAAGTATCAATCGGAAACAACTGGAGGCGACTTAAACTCGAATGCCCCGTACCAAAATCATCAATACAAAGATTAACCCCTAACTCTTGCAGTTGGCATAATTGACGCACCACCGAGTCCAAATTTTCCATCATCAACCCCTCCGTAATTTCCACTTGGAAATAGCTCGGTGCTAAGTGATGACGCTGCAAAGATTGAATAATAATATCCACCAATCCCGCTTGGGAAAACTGACGACCAGCCACATTCACATTCACATAGAGCGAATCCAACCATAACCCATCCGTTTGCCACTCCTTAATTTGCCTACAGGCTTCATCAATCACCCATTCTCCTATGGTGACAATTAAACCCGTCACTTCCGCCAAAGGAATAAACTTACCGGGACTAATGACTCGATCCCCCTCAGTTTTCCAGCGTACCAAAGACTCAAAGCCAGTAATTGTTCCCCTATGCAAACAAACAATCGGTTGATAGTATAAACAAAACTCTTGGCGATCGATCGCCCGGCGTAAATCCATTTCTAACTGAAACTGACATTCATCCACCGGCCGCATGGTACTATCAAACAATTGATGATGATTTTTCCCCCTGCGTTTAGCATGATAAATCGCCGTATCTGCATCTTTGAGTAACTGTTCAGCATCTTCATACACCAACCCCGTAGAAGCATGATGGGATAAAACAATGCCAATACTGGCGCTCATAAACACTTCATGACCTTGCACCCAAAATGGCTCATTAATAAAGGCTTCTTCCATGCAATCAGCTAAGTCCATAATTTCATCATAATTCTGAATTTCTGGAATTAGCACCGCAAAATCATCCCCATTTAATCGAGCAACAATCCCACAATTAGCGATATAGCTTTCTAAGCGTCTGGCCACACTAATCAACAGTTGATCTCCCACAAAGTGCCCCAAGCTATCATTAATAATCTTAAAACGATTAAGATCGATCATTAAGACAGTGAAAAAACGACCCGGTTGTTGGCGAACTTTATTTAAACAGTCTTCAATTTTCTCCATTAAGGCAGAGCGATTACACAAGCCGGTTAGGGGATCGTGAAACGCATGATATTCTAAAATATCTTGAGCTTTTTTGCGCTCGGTAATATCTTCAATAGTTCCTTCTAAATATAATAATTCACCTTCTGGATCTCTCACCCCATGACAATTTTCAGAAATCCAGATCTGGCTGCCATCCGAGCGATAAACTTGATATTCAAATCCTAAAATTTCTCCATTTTTCTCGATCGCAGAAATCAACTCATCTCGCCGGATTGGTTCAACATAGAGTTCGGCTTGCACATTATCAACCGCTTGCATCAGAGATTCGGCACAGTCATACCCTAAAATTTTAGCAAAGGCAGGATTAACACTAATAAATTTTCCCTCTAAAGTCGTTTGAAAAATTCCTTCAATGGCATTTTCAAAAATACTATGATATTTCTTCTCTGCTTTGATCAAAGCGGCTTCGGTTTCTTTGAGTTCCGTAATGTCTGTTCCTGTCCCCATTAAGCGCACTCTTTGGTTTTGCTCATCTTTTTGTACCGTACCCCGCAGCAAAAACCAGCAAACTTGACCATTCTTATGGACTAACCTTTGAGTGATTTCGTAGTTTTCAATTTCTCCTTTAACGGCTCGATTGATTTGGCGAATCAGACTTCTTTTGTCTTCACTATAGATTCGTTCTGACCAGTCTTCTAACTTAGGATTATTTTCTTCGTGATTATATCCTAATAGTTTTTGTAAGCTGCTATCTAACTTAAACGTATTTTCCAGTAAATCCCATTCCCAAATCCCTACTCTTCCCGCTTGGGTTGCTAGTTCATAACGCTTTTGGCTCTTTTGTAGAGCTTCTAAAATAGTTTCGCGCTCAGTAATATCTAAACTGACAGATTGAGTGCCAATAATGTCTCCATGGGCATTATAGATGGGGGTTTTGATGGCATGAAAATAGCGGGGATAATCGCTAGTCGGACAATACTGGTAATCCACCCGATCTAAGATGTTTCCTGTTTCCTGAACCCATCGATCTTCGCCCATGATTTTTTGGGCGAACTCTAGAGGATAAATTTGATCTAAGGATTGACCGGTGACTTCTGACCATTCTTTGCTAATCATCTTTAAAAAGGCTTGATTGGCAAAGGTTAACTTGCCTTCGAGATCCACCCGATAGATGATTTGGGGTAAAACATCAGCTAAGGATTGATAGTAAACATGGCTTTCCCGCAGCAGTTCTTGGAGTAAGAGGTTAAAGCTGGTGAGTCGATCTAAACTTTTGTCTAAGGAATTTTGAGTGCTTTGTAGCTTCTGGATCAGGGATTTGTTGCAGTCTTGGCTATGGCCGATCAAGAGGGCAATACTAAACATGAGGAACCCTGATAAACCCAATTCTAAAGGGGTATGGGGAAAAAAGGAGCGATCGCCAGGAATAAAGTGATAATAGACCAGGAGCGTATTCACCAAGAGGGCACTCCCTAACCCCACATTCAACCCTCCCCAATAGGAGACCATCATCAGAGCCAGTAGAATGCTAATTAAGGGATAAATTTCCTGTAACCTGAGAGTGTTGAACCCTTCTAAAGGCGCGAACACCAAGCTAAACAAGAGTAGGCAACTCCATAAACCCAAGGCGGTTAGAGTTACTCTAATTTGATGGAAATGATATTGCTGTGGTATCACCTGAACCTCCTAGCTGAATTCAAAAAGCCGGAGTAAGTTGAAGATTAAGCACTTAAGTTGGATGGATTGCCCATTTTCCAGGTGAAACTAGAGACTAGATTCGTGAGAATATGGGCCAAAATTGGAACCAACAAATTACCCGTGGCTAAAGCACTATAGCCTAGGGCCAGTCCGACTAAGGTTGCCCAAATAACATATGGCCATTGGTTATTCCCACTTAAGTGTAAAACACCAAAACAGAGGCTTGATAAAATCAAACCAGTAAAGTTAAACCCTAGGGCAGGGAGCATCACCCCTCGAAAGAGGAATTCTTCGCTGAGACCAGGTAGCAGTCCTAACCAGAGGATATCGGGATAGGTCAAGGGATTAAGGACAAGGCCGAGATAAACGTCGGCGCTTTGGCGATAGGCGGGCCAGAGGCGATAAACTAGGGCACTAGCAGCCGTAATTCCGAGGCCAAGAACGGCACCGATCGCCAGTTTATCCGGTTGCCATTGGGCGCGAAGATGGTCGGTTGGACTGATCGCTAACCACACTTTGGCGACAATCAGCAGAATCACAGCAGTTACTCCCATGGCAATGAGAATTTGCGATCGCGTCATCGGTTCTAAGTCTGGATTATGTTGGTCACTCACGGCGTTTAGATAAAGAAAGGTCAATTTTGGGGTCGTTTACCCCTGATCCTATAGAGGGAATAGGTGAGGTTGAAGAGATTCTAGGCTTACCCCAGACCGATGGGCAACTAAGACTCCAAGGGCTTCTAAATACGAGTTTACTCGCACTACTGGGATTTTGAGTGGTTCTGGAGGCGATCGCATCTCGGTCGTATTCTCATTAACAGCAATAATGCAAGTCTGGGTTTGACTTAACTTTAAGATAGCACTCCCTCCACAGGCGGTTGCGGGAATGACCACCGCATCGATTTGATCGGCCCAAATATCGGTGGGTTGGGGGCGATAGGGCGCTAGGGGAGTCAGCAACTGAGGGGCGCGACTTAAGCCGACTAAAACGCAAGGTAAAAAGGTATATCCCAGTTCTTCGGCTGCCGAACGGGGGGAGATCTGGGGGTTGAGGGGTAGGGGTTGTAGGGCAGGAGCATGGGCGCAGGGAATGCCGAAGGTGCGAACCACCAAATGGGAAATAATGGCTTCTACACCCGCAATAGGGTCTACTCCTTGCCCTTGGCGATAGTTTTGCAGGGCTTCGCTCTCGGCATCGTCGGGAAATCTGGCGACAACGGCGATCGCCTCTGCACCCTGTTCATCTTTCAGTTTTTCGGCTGCTCGTAGCAGGCTATCCGGGTTGCCCAGGGTTCCCCAACTGGCCTGACTTTCGCCCTGGGTTAAGTTCACCTCTAAGGGCGCGTCCGTCATCACATAGCCGGTGATCTTGAGTCCCAAGGTTGCCCGTGCTGCATCGGCGACTTGTAAATGGCGAGTGCGTAACTCTGGCTCCATCGCCCGGTCGAGAATTAACCCAATACGGTTACTTTTGACTGGGCGCAGTCCCCAGTGTTGACTGGCAAAGCGATCTAGGGCATAGCCTTCCACGTACAAGCTATTGGGAATATTCCAGTAGAGGGATGCGCCATTGAGAACATTGGGATGGGAAATGAGGCGATCGCTTATGGAGGCGATCGCCTTCGCTACCGGTAGAGCATCTCCCCCATAGCCCCCAATGGCTGCACCAATACCCGTGGGGATAATTAAGACAACCGTATAGGCACGCTTCACGCTTGCTCGATCACCACCGCTTCCACCGTCACCTTCTGCTGTTCTTCATCCACCGCAGTCACTGCCCAACGCAAGGGTTCGCCCCGCTTTTCCAGTTCCCCTTCAATCTCTTGATGCAGTTGGTTAGGCGTGGCTTGTAAATCGATTTCGGCCGTAATAAAGTGAGTCGTCATGTCTTTATTCTCTTGGTAAACAGACCAGATCTTGCCCTCATCCCCCGTCCCCTTCTCCCACAGGAGAAGGGGGGAAAAGTCCCTCTCGGAGTGGGAGAGGGATATAGGGAGAGGGCATTTCCAGTTTACATTTCATTAAAAATTCTATAGCACGAGTTCAGAATTTCCTATTTCCCAAACTGCGCGTCATAGACCTCATCCTCTTTTTCAGTCTCCAACTTAATATTCGATTGAGGATAAGCAGAACAGAGGAGAGCATATCCTTTTTCACGCAATTCAGGACTCAAGCCCATGGCATCATTCTCATCACCATAGCGCACTGTTCCTTCTGTCAGTAAGGCCGCACAGGTCTCACAGACTCCTGCCAAACAAGACTGGGGTAAATCTAGACCCTTTTCATTCGCCACCTCTAGAATTTTCCGGTCTTCAGGAACTTCAATCGTCTGAGTTGTTCCTTGGTGGTTAATTTCAACAGTAAAGGTTTTCGTCATAAGAATTGCGGTAGATAAAAACACAAGTACGCTTCTTTTCAGCGCGTTCTCGATTTTATCATTACTCCAGCACCTTGTAGCGTTAACTTCCCTCTTGCCTATTGCCTATTGCCTATTGCCTATTCCCTGATGAGATAGACCGCAACGCCGTCTTGCCTCAGCTTTTGACCTGGGGTTACCAGGTGGGTACTGAAGTCCCCGCATTCGTTTCCGAGTGCTGGCTCGGTTTACTGCTGCTAGGATCTGGTTCAGTTCCCTTATAAGTCAAGCATAGATCATAAAACGTTATTGGCAGTCACCAACGCCGCAGCCTATCTTAAGTGGTATTCTAAGCCAAATTCCTGTTGGCGGCTAGGGGGGATTAGAGATTTTTATCCCGGATACCATATTGATTCAATTTTTTTGGCGATCGCCACCCACTCCTCCCGTTTTGTGCTATCCGTACAGACGGTAACATGGCCTAACTTGCGCCCTGGCCTCCTAACTGCTGGCTTTCCATACCAATGCACCATCACCGCTCCCCCACCGTTCAAACTCAGATCGACTGTATTGACATAACCAAACCGTTCCTCTAAACTACCCCTTGACTAAGCGGAGGATCGATCCAAATTTTCCTTTACTTGCGCCACTCCCGTCGATCCCAAACGGATAAACAACATTATGCAATATAATTGGTTAAAAGCAGAAGTGTTGAATGTTAAGAATAGATGGAGAAAAAAGCTCTCAAATCTGGTAAGATAGAGAGCAGAAAAAAATAATAACTAATAACTATGTTAGTGAAAGTTCCCCCGTCTGTCAAAAAAATCTTAGCGGCTCTGCCC
>NZ_JAQPOK010000103.1 GCF_030068445.1 Roseofilum halophilum BLCC-M91
AATCGGTAGTTAAATGCTCTTTCCATGTTGGAGTCAAAGGATTTTTTACAGGGTAGCACCTAAGATGTAATTGTGGTAGCCTATGGTTAGTAAAGCCGCCCTGGAAGGGCGGGGTTTCAGACCCAATTTTTCTGATGAATATTACGGAATTTTTACAACAGACGGCGGGAAAATGGTTTTCTCAGCGTACTGCCCATGAGGTCGAATCAAGTCAAACCCAGACGGGAAAATCCACACTCTATGTAGAATTTTTAGCCAGTGATGACCCGAAAGTTAAAGCACTCTGCGATCGCCATGGTCTAGAGACGGTCTTAGGCGGCACACGCATGAGCTGGGAAGCCACCATTGACCCTTCTACCCAATCCTACAAGGGAGAGCGTCTATTGGTTTGGGTTGGAGATGTTCAAAATCCCCAGATGGGTAAATTTTTCTCTTCTGTTGAAGGTTCCTCCCCCGGTTCTTTTGTTCTAGACGAAGACGAAATTCTCACCTTAAGGGTCGAATCTCAAGGGCAAGTTTCCGAAGATCGCCTATGGTTTGCGTCTCCTAATTTTCGCCTGAGAACGAGCCTCACTCAAGTCTCTGGCGAAACGGTTTTTGCTTCTCTGTGTACCGAAATCCGATTAGGAGGAAATCCCGCTTAGTTGACAGTATAGAGAAACCGGATTTCTTTTCAGAAAACCGGCTTCTTATACAGCCCTAGATTTTAATCCCGATGAAGTTGATGAGCAATGCTACCATCGGCTCTCACTAACTCTAGATGCAATGGCATTTGACCGATCGCATGGGTAGAGCAGCTCAGACAGGGATCGTAAGCACGAATACCGGCTTCGGTGCGGTTAAGCATGGCTTCTGGGATCTCATTGCCATGGATATAATGTTTGGCAATTTGAGTCACTGTCTTATTCATCGCCAGGTTATTTTGACCGGTGGCAATAATCAGATTAACTTTCTCAATTAAGCCCTGTTCGTCCACTTGATAGTGATGGAAAAGAGTTCCTCTGGGCGCTTCACTGACTCCGACTCCTTCGAGTTTATTAATGCCTCCCGTGGCGCGACAGCGAGAAGAAACCACATCGGGATCGTCAACTAATTCTTCCAGTTTTTCGAGACAAGCGAGAATTTCAATCAAGCGAGCATAGTGATAATAGAAGGAAGACGTGGCAACTCGTCCACCGGCGCGATCGCGCATTTCTTGCAATTCTCGGTCAGCATTCGGTGTGCCGATGCGATCGCACACATTCAACCGCGCTAACGGCCCAACCCGATAAATACCATCGGGATATCCCCAGGGTTTGTAATAGGGGAATTTCAAATAAGACCAATTTTCCACCGCTTCGCCGATAAAGTCTTGATAATTATCCTCGCTCAAATGATCGGCAACAATATTGCCCTCACTGTCAATAAAGCGCAGATGGCCGCCATAATGTTCCCAACTGCCATCAGCAGCAACTAAGCCCATAAACAAGGAAGAAAACTTACCAAAAACTTCTGCTTCTGTGGTTAACTCGCTATCCAATAGGCGCTTAAACAGCCCCAAAGCTTTCTCTGTGACGGTGCGCGACTCCGGTAGGCGCTCCTTGATCCAAGCGCGGCCTTCTTCCGAAAGCGGCGATCGCACCCCACCCGGCACTGCCCAGGCTGAATGAATTTTTCTCGCCCCTAACAGTTCAATAATCGTTTGTCCAAACTGCCGTAGGCGAATTCCTTCCCGCGCCAACTCTGGATCGGCTGCAATTAAACCAAACACATTCCGAGTTGCCGGATCGCTCTCCCATCCCAAGAGAAAATCGGGACTACTAAGATGGAAAAAGCTCAAGGCATGGGATTGGGTCAATTGGGCTAAATTCATCATCCGCCGCAATTTTTCTCCGGCTGGAGGCACTTGCACGGCTAAGATTTTATCGCCCGTTTTGGCAGCCGCTAACAGGTGACTCACGGGACAAATTCCACAAATTCGCGCCGTAATTCCTGCCATTTCAAACATGGGTCGCCCTTCACAGAATTTTTCAAATCCGCGAAACTCAACCACATGAAACTGGGCGTTTTCCACTTCTCCAGCATCATCTAAAAAGATGGAAATTTTCGCATGGCCTTCAATACGGGTTACGGGATCGATAATGACTTTTTTACTCATTTCGGTGTTCTCCTTTGTGTGGGTTTTGGGTGGGTTTTGTGTGGGGTTGCCCTCTCCCTAAATCCCTCTCCCACGGGAGAGGGACTTACCTTCCTACAGGGTTTGGGGTGGGTTTTGCTCCCTAAATCCCTCTCCCACGGGAGAGGGACTTATTTCTCCCCCCTTCTCCCACGGGAGAAGGGGGCTGGGGGGATGAGGGCATGGGGTTTAGCCAAATTTGAGCATTTCCCGACCTTCCATGACTGGAGTTTTCCCTTCTAATAAAGGTGCGATCGCCGCTTTGATGCGATCGGCAGGAGGAGGACATCCGGGAATAAATAAATCCACTTTAACCATTTCATGAAGAGGACGGACGCGATCGAGGAGTTCCGGCACAATTCCCGGCTCATTGGGCAATTGGGGAGTCGTATCTCCCAACTCCAAATAACAGCGCTTGAGTACCGGTTCCGTCCCCCCTAACATATTCCGCATGGCGGGAACATTAGCCGTAACCGCGCAATCTCCAAAGGAAATTACCATCTTGGTTCTTTCGCGCACTTTCAGGGCGAGTTCTAAGTTTTCCTCATTGGCGATCGCCCCTTCGACTAAACAAACATCTACATTTTCCGGATATTCCTTAATATCTGAGCCAACGGGAGAGTAAACCACATCAACTTTTTCTGCTACATCAAATAGAAATTCATCTAAGTCCAAAAAGGACATATGGCAGCCCGAACATCCTGCTAACCAAACCGTTGCCATTCTAATCTTTGCCATGTTCTTCTCTCCTATATTTACTGGAATCCTTTGATAGGTTTTAGGGAGTGCGTAGCGTAGCGTGTCCGCAGGACAAACGTCTCGCTCGCTGGTGTATCTTGGTTTACCTTAGCGAGCAAGATGCTCGCACTACTTTATTGCCTCCTTGAAGGTATGTCATGGTTCGTCTACACTCACCAACCGAGGAACTTGCACAAGGTTCAATCATTGTTAATTGTTCATTGTTAATTGTTCATTGAACCTATCTTGTCCATTGGTGCTTGGTGCGAGCATTGACTAAGAATTCTAATTTTTCGCGATCGCTCTCTTTCTCTGCGGTAGTCGTTCCCTTGCGGAAAATTGACCCCGTAGGACAAGCGTTGACACATTTACCACAGGAGGTGCAAGCATCGACCTCACCCCAAGGTTGATTTAAGCCAGAGATGATTTTAGCTGTTCCTCCCCGTCCAGAGACATCCCAGACATGGGCCCCTTCAATCTGATCGCAGACGCGCACGCAACGAGTACAGAGGATACATCGGTTATGGTCGATACCAAATTGGGGATGAGAAATATCAACTTCGCGGTTGGGGAAGCGATACTCAAAGCGGGAATGATCCATTCCCACGGCGATCGCCACATCCTGAAGTTCGCAGTTCCCATTGGCAACACAAAAGGCACAGACATGATTCCCTTCAGAGAACAGTAACTCAACCGTCATCCGCCGATAGTCTTGTAGTTGTGCGGTTTGGGTTTGCACCTCCATCCCTTCAGAGACTTCAGTCACACAAGCCGGAAGTAGCTTATTAATCCCTTTGACTTCCACCAAACAGAGGCGACAAGCGCCCACATCTGAGACTCCTTCTAGGTGACACAGGGTTGGGATCTCCACCCCAGCTTCTTTGGCTGCATCTAGAAGCGTCGATCCTTCTTCAATGGCAATATCAATTCCATCAATGGTTAGGGTTTTTACAGACATAGTATTCTCCAAAATGGTTAACGGGGGAGTGGGGGAGTGGGGGAATGGGGTTTTGTAAGGGCGGGTTCACCAACCCTATTGCCTTCCCACCTAAATCTCGGTGTTCATGTCCACGAAGTGGAAACCCGCCCCTACCGCCTGCCTGCTAAACCGACAAACAGGCGGCCAGATCTTCATCTGGGGTAGAAATTGTTTGCTGGTTATAGGTATCCGAAAGAAACTTAAACAATTTGGGAGTCAAGAACGCCGGTAGGGTGGGCCCCAGGCGGATATCTTTAATGCCCAAATAGAGT
>NZ_JAQPOK010000104.1 GCF_030068445.1 Roseofilum halophilum BLCC-M91
GGTTGTAGCGATTTGAGTTTCAGAAGGCGCGTCGGCCCATACAGGGCAAGGGTTTCAGGGATTTGGGGTTGTGTTTTCCCCAGCCCTCTGCTATGATTAGGGGTGAGCGTCGGAAATGCACCTGGAAAACTAAATACGGCAGGGGTCTCAGATGCCAGCAGTTGAAATGCCCTTAAATCCCTATTAGGGATTGAAACATCAATGCCTCCTTGATGGCATCTATCGGGCCTTCCCCTGGGTTGAAATGCCCTTAAATCCCTATTAGGGATTGAAACCTCAAATATTTGAACGATATGTATATTGCAAAGGGGGTTGAAATGCCCTTAAATCCCTATTAGGGATTGAAACGCCAGTGAGATACCGCCATTAAAAATGAAGCCAATCAAAGTTGAAATGCCCTTAAATCCCTATTAGGGATTGAAACACATTTCTTAAAATCTGTAACAGCTTTGATTTCAGTTGGTTGAAATGCCCTTACAGCGTTTTTCGATGTTATGAGGTACAGTAATCGAAATGTTCCTTGAGAGTGTTGTCCCATGAAAAGCCTGAAGAATGGGCACGCATAGCGTAAAAAATGGTTTTCCCATTACCAATTACCCATTACCAATTACCAATTACCAATTACCAATTACCAATTACCAATTACCAATTACCAATTACCAATTACCAATTACCCATTACCCATTACCCATTACCCATTCAAGCAGATAGAGGGAACCGCAAACCACTGTTAACCCAGAAGAGTCGATCGCCGCCGCATCTAGAGCATGAGCGAGATCTTCATAGGGTTCACAACTGTACAAGTCCGATTGTAGGGTTTGAGCGAGTTCCGCCAGGGCTTGGGGAGAGACGCAATTGCTATCGGGAACGGGGACAGTAAAGAGGCGATCGCCTGGACGCAGGAGAATTTGCAAGATTTCTGTATGGGATTTGGTGGAGAGCATTCCCATGACCCAATGAATGGGTTTAGGCTCTAAGGTATCGAGATATTGCCGCAACACGATCGCCGATTCGGGATTATGGGCCCCATCAATCAGGATGCGCCGTTGTTTCCACATACTCCATTCTAGGCGACCGGGCCATTGGGTTTGGGCGATTCCCTGTTGGATCGCTTGGGGCGAAATCGTCCAGTCTGAAGGGGGCAGAGTTTGCACAGTGGCGATCGCCAAAGCAGAGTTTTGCAGTTGATGCGCTCCCACCAAAGGAAGTTGAACCTCAATATCTGCAAATCTGGCTTTTCCCCCACCGAGATCTGTGGCTGCTGGGGGATAGATAGCGGGGCAATTTAATTCCTGAATTCTTTCTTGGATGGCGGTTTGTGCTTCTGGGGGAACCGGGCCAATAATCGCCGGAGAGTGAGGTTTAAGGATACCGGCTTTTTCCCTGGCAATATCCCCTAGGGTAGGCCCCAACACTTGCCAATGATCCCAACCAATGGAGACAATTACGGTGGCTAAAGGGCGATCGCAAACATTCGTGGCATCTAAACGGCCGCCTAATCCCACTTCCATCACCGCCACATCGCACTCCTGTTCGGCAAAATAGAGCCAAGCTGCCGCCGTAAACACTTCAAACTGAGTGGGAGAATTTTCAGGATTGACCACTTCTACGACTCGGACTAAAAAATGATAGAGGTCTTCTGGGGCGATCGCCTCTCCATTAATACAGATTCTTTCTGTCCAATCTCGCAAATGGGGGGAAGTATAGCGCCCCACTCGATAGCCTGCGGCTGCTAAAATCGAGGACACATAGGCACAAACCGACCCTTTACCGTTGGTTCCGGCCACATGGATGGATGGAACCCGATCCTGGGGGTTGCCCAAAGCTGCCAACAGTTGCTTAATCCGATCCAACCCTAGATGCATGGCTGGATGCTGATGGGGAGGCAACAGATCGGCGATCGCCTGTCCCCATTGAGCCATGTTATTGTTCTTATTCTTCAAGTTGCAATCTCAAATTGACGGTTCCAGAAGGTCTAACATCACCAGGAGAGCGAAATAAGCCCAGTCCTTCCCCCGATCCAGCACTCTCTTGGTACATCACATCCACCTTTTCATTCAGTCGCACTTGGGGAATACCCGATGGCGATCGCCCAGTGGATAAGCCCGGATCGACGCTTGCGGAAGAGCCTGTATATAAACCCGGAAAATCTTGGGTGCTGCGACTCTCCACTGTTTGTAAAGAGTCTCCTTTTAGAGTGACTCCCTCTTCTTCTTGAGAGAGAGCCGGGGCACTCAAGAAGGCAAAAACTGCGCTCCAGGCGATCGCGGCAGTCACGGGCCAGAATAATAAAATCTTCATCAAAACTCC
Source organism: Roseofilum halophilum BLCC-M91 (assembly GCF_030068445.1). GTDB lineage: Bacteria > Cyanobacteriota > Cyanobacteriia > Cyanobacteriales > Desertifilaceae > Roseofilum > Roseofilum halophilum. Next base: position 2,311 of record NZ_JAQPOK010000104.1, read on the forward strand.
TTGGGTCTGAAACCCCGCCCTTCAGGGCGAAAGTCGGTTAAAATCAAATAAACGTACTAAAAGCGAAAACCAAGCCATTAGTACAAAGCACCTTGAAAACTAGAGTTAGGGGGTTCTAGCCAGGAATGCTTGGCTAGGTAAAAACTCTAAGCAACAAGTACAAGTCTTTTGACACCGTACCGCATGGCTTGCGGAATCGGGACTCTGCAATGGGTCGAAAGTCTGTGGACATGACGTAAGACGGGGACATAACTGACGAAAGCTAGTAGTGTACGCAGATGTGGATGAAGCAGAAACCTAAATCGCAAGGTTTAGGAATCACCGTGGCTTCAGCCCGGTGAGGATGTCAAGGTGCGCCATAGAAACCCCTAGCAATCCTTTATTTATAAACTCTTAATAACCGTTGATGGTATAATTTCTCTTTAAGCCAAACCAAGGGGTTTAGGAGTCTAGACCCCTAACCCCCAAGGAATCGATCCCAAAATGAGGATTTATGCTTCCCGACTGTTTAAGAGGTTCTGAATTTGAGTGAGAGCGGCTGCACCAATATTGAAAACAGCCCATCCTCCAGCAATAGCGATCGGTAGCAAAACAACGACTACACGCCAATCCATAGTTTTATCCTCCAGATTCAGTAACGTTTTTTATCGGTTTTTCATACTTCTAGTTTTACCGCAAAGTGAGACAATTGTGTACTCAATCTGGGACTGTTCGATCCCATGGACGACCAGAAAGCACAGTACCCATGGGTGAGGCCCCATTGTAGCGAGCAAAAGTATAGTATCATGGGGCTTGGCTCATCGAATGGTAAGGGTGAGGAAATCATGAATCTAGCCCCGATCGCCCAATGGGGTAAAACGATATTCAAAGTCTCTGCTCTACTGGCCTGCGGATTAGTATTGTGGTTAAGTGGATGTGCCCGATCGCAGTTTCCAGGAGATTCAGCAGCAGTGGAAGCCTTATCTGCGGCTCGGTTTATTTCTAAACAAGCGCCGGTAGTCGTATCCTTATCCGAGAAGCCGGATCGAGTGTTATCCCAGCTTAAGGGATTAGAGCAAGGGGATAAACTGCTGGAAAATACTCTCCTCGATAGCACCGGTTTGGAGTATCAGCAGGATATTCAGCCTTGGCTTGATGGGGGCGGTATTTGGGCGATGACGAGTACGGATGTGGATCGCCAGGGAGAAAATGGGCAACAACCCGGTTATTTGGTGGTGCTACCGACGAAAAATGCCCAACTCTCCCAAGAGTTATTGGAAGTGTATTGGCAACGGGAGGCGATCGCCGGACAAGATTTGGTGTTTGAACCCTACAAAGGCACACAGTTAATTTATAGCCGCAAAGAAAATAGTATCGCCACCACGGTGGTAGGATCGCGGTTTGTATTATTGGCGAATCATCCTAAAGTCGTGCGCGAAGCGATTAATAATGTACAAGTTGCCGATCTCAGTTTAGGCGCAACCCCAGACTATCAACAGTTACAGGAACTCAATGGCGACAAAGCAGAGGCGATCGCCTGGATCAATCTTCCTAAGTTAACCCAACGGTTGGGTATGAAAGTCGATCGCCCAGTTTATGCAGCCTTGGGAATGAGTATGCAATGGCAACGGGATGGAGTATTAGCCAAAACGAATTGGTTACCCGTCGATCCAGCCTTGCTCGAAGGCACAGAAGCGCCCTTAAATCCCTCTTCCCTGTTAACCTATCTGCCCCCCAGCAGCTATTTAGCCATCAACGGCGTTAATTTGCGTCAGTTTTGGCAACAGGTGCAAGCGGAAACCTCCGGTTATGGCACAATTTCCGAGATTATGCGCCAACCCTTGCTCGACTGGGGGAAACAATGGCAATTGGATGTGCAAGCTGATATTCTCGATGCTATTGACGGAGAATATGCGATCGCCTTGTTACCCGATGAAGAAGAAGGGGATTTAGATTGGATTATTATTAGCGAGGCAACAGCAGAGAGTTTAACCGATCGTTTAGATAGGCTGGTGAACCAGCAAGGCTTGAGTATTGGCTCTTTTAAGTTAGACGATCGAACCCTGGTGGCTTGGACGAAATTAATCGCCGATCCGATCGCGCAGACAAAAGAAGCGGCTAAAAGTCGGTTACTCAAAGCCAAGGTGCAAGGGGTACATACAACGGTTAACCAGTATGAGATTATCACCTCGTCTATTGCCGCCATGGATCGGGTATTGAAAGCCAAAAATACAGGCAATTCCCTGGCTACTGATGCCCTCTTTCAAGCCAGTATCGCCGCTTTACCGCCCGTCAACCATGGCTATTTCTTTGTCAATTGGCGATCGGCTCAAAAACCCCTAGAACGTCAAATTCCCCTGTTAAGGCTGGTAGAATTGGCAGCCAAGCCCTTCTTTGACCCCTTAGAATCCGTGGCGATCGCCAGTTATGGCAATTCCCAAGAACGTCAAGCAGATATCTTCTTGAACTATAAATAGGTAATCGGTAATGGGTAATCGGTAATGGGTAATCGGTAATGGGTAATCGGTAATGGGAGCAACTCTATATCGCTGTCCACTGAATCCACGCTTGCCAAAAGACGTAAGTCGCCAATAGTGCTAACAGCAGACGAAAGCAAAAAGTAATCACCCGATCTTCCAATTTCGGCAAAAATCGGGTACTAATCTGCACGCCAATTAATCCCCCAGTTCCTAATAAAATTCCTGCTAAGGGAACCACATTATTTTGCAGCGCATGACCAATACAAGCGGATAAAGCGGTGAGGACAATCACCCCTAAGCTGGTGCGGACGGCATCTTTGATGGTTTCTCCGAGCCATAAAATCTGTAAGGGAACCATGATTACACCTCCCCCTACGCCTAAAAATCCGGCCATAAATCCGGCGATCGCTCCGGTAATCATTCTCGCAACAGTGGGATTGAATTTGGGTTCCTCGATGGTAGGTTCAGACTCGGTGAGGTTCTTGCGGACTTGCACTAAGTAGAGGTTGAGCAGTAAGAGCAGTCCGAAGGAGAATAGGAGGAGATAGGAGGGGAGGCGATCGGCAAAAATACTGCCAACTTGAGCCGTAATCATTGCCGGTAATCCTAAGAATAGAAGTTTGGATAATTTTAAGTAGCCCATGCGCCAATTTTGCACCGTTCCCGAACTGGCAGTAATTAAAATTGAGAGGCTACTGGTAGCAACCGATTCTACAGGGGAATAGCCTAATGTGGTTAAGAGAGGAACTAAGACGGTTCCGCCACCAATGCCTAAAAAACCCGCGAGAATTCCTGCTAAGAGTCCTCCACTGGTTAATAACAGAATTTGGGTTAGGGTCATATCAAGTCCGGTTAATGGGTACAACAAGCGAGCAAGATGCTCGCACTGCTCAAATTACTTGATATTACTGGAGTTAATGGGTACAACAAGCGAGCAAGATGCTCGCACTGCTCAAATTACTTGATATTACTGGAGTTAACGGGTACAACAGCGAGCAAGATGCTCGCACTGCTCAAATTACTTGATATTACTGGAGTGGGAGCGTCTCGCTCCCTAGCCCCAAAATTTTCCCTAGCCCCAAAATTTAGAGTTGTTTTTCGGGACTGGATATCAGAATGGAAAACCTTGGGGAAGCAGGTTCAGGGGAAATAGGCCATGAACCCCTTTTTGCGGTCGGTTCACCACTTGGGTAATCCGAAAAGACGCGGCTAAACTACAGAGAACATAGGCTTCTTCTGGGGTGAGACCCCCGCAGTATACCAGTACCTGGATCATCTGTTCTAAGGCTTGTTCTAAGGCTTCGTCTAGGGTGGGGGCAAATCCCATGGTTATGAGGTCGGTTTGGGTTTGCGCCAGGGGGACGGGAAGGGGAAAGTTTTGATGTAGGAAAACTTGAATCGTGCCATTCATGGAGGTTTCGATCGCCGTGACATTGACTTCCCCATCTCCTTGGGCCGCGTGGCCATCGCCAACTGAGAGTAGGGCCCCAGGCACTTGCACGGGGAGAAAGAGCCGAGAACCGGCTTGCAATTCCCGGTTGTCCATATTGCCGCCAAATGTGCCCGGAGGGATGGAAGAATGGGGGTATGCGGCGGGGGAAACGGCTAAAATGCCAAAAAAGGGCTGAAGGGGAATGTTCAGCTCTGGATGACCGGGAAAGTGGGCGATTTGTTGCTCTAGGTCGAGGGGAATAAAGCGCAGAGCAGGATGGGGGAAGTGTTGGGGTAAGGCTCCCCAACCGGCGCGAATGGCGTTAAAACCGACGGGTAAACTGGGGGTGATGCGCTCTAGACGGATTTCGAGGATGTCTCCAGGTTGGGCGTTTTGGATGTGGATGGGGCCGGTGAGCAGGTGGGGGCCGGGGCCGATTTTGCGCTCAGGGGGCAGATGGTGACAGATGTCTACCAGTTCTGGGGGAAAGAAGGCTTGGGGGGCATTATCGCGCTCCAGAATCAGGTAATATCCGGTGTAGGTCTCGATCTGGATGCGATCGCCTCCCTCCACCCTAAGCGCTGGCGGAATTTGCTCCGAAAATCCACCCAGATGCACCGTCTCGCAGGTTGCCCTTAAAATATGGTCTTTCATGATAATGGGTAATAGATAATGGGTAATTGATCGACCATTTTTTCTCAAAGTCTCCCGTGAAAAGGGGGATCGATCGCCTCTGCACTGTTCAATAGTTTTTCACCACAATTTCCTGAATTAACCCCCGTTTCTTGACCTTGCTATTAATCATCCGATTGGCCGACACCCTCTCAATCCTAAACCCATCATACAACTGTTCAAAATAATTATCGCTTGGGTCTTCATTTTTCGGATCGGAATTACTCAACATCAGTTTTACCTCATACCGTTTATCTAACTGGCGGAAAAACTGGGCTAACCGTTGCTGCTGGCGATCGGCAAATTCCGATTGGGCATAGGCCGTAAAACTCGCTGTTTGACTCAGAGGACGATAGGGCGGATCGAAATAAACAAACGAATTGTCTGTGATCACCGATTCGCAGCTCTCAAAATCTGCGCCGATAATTTCTGCTTTCTGCAAGACATTAGACGCTGCTCGCAAGTTGTCTGCATCCAAAATTTTCGGATGCTTATATTTACCGGGAGGCACATTAAACTCCCCTTTACTGTTGAGGCGAAATAGCCCATTAAAACAAGTTCGATTGAGAAAAATAAACCAACTCGCCCTCACTATCGAGTCTGGAGAATAGATTTCATAGTTCAACCCTAATCGTTGTCTATTATATTGGTCGCGAATTTGGAAATAGAAGTTTTTGCGCTCAGAATCGGTCAACAAATGATACTTATGGGCCAGTTTCTCTAATTCCGAGATTAAGTCTTCCAGATAGTGCTTCACCACCTGATAGACTAGCACTAATTCTTGATTCACATCATAGAGAAAAGCGGAATTAAAATCATAGGTTTGCGCTAAGTCAAAAAATACTGCTCCACCTCCTAAAAACGGCTCAATATATCGCTCGATTTTTCCCTGTTTTAACTCAGGGGGATAGTGTGATTCAAATTGAGAGAGCAGTTGAGATTTACCTCCTGCCCATTTTAAGAAGGGTTTAGCGCGTTCATGTTTTGATGTCATATTAAATCCGGTTTCCGCAAGCGGACATGAAAATGAGTTAAACTAGCGGGCAAGATGCCCGCACTCTCTCAATTATTTGATATTACTGGAGTGGGAGAGTTAAACTAGCGGGCAAGATGCCCGCACTCCCTCAATTATTTGATATTACTGGAGTGGGAGCATCTTGCTCCCTACATTTTTAATTATGGTATTCAAGCGGATTTGATGTCATATTAATCTCCCCTCATGCCCCTACCCTTCTCCCACAGGAGAAGGGGGAAAGTCAAGAATACCATGGGAGAAGGCATTTCTAATTTTATCTATAAAACCAAGGTTAATCCTAACTGATGGAGAAGATTAAATCAACGCCTAATTTACAGTAACTTTTTCTCCTATCAATGCCGATTTTTCGGCAGCGCAAGCGACTTTAAGGGCGTATAAGCTGGCTTGGGGATTAACATAAAGTTCTCTACCTTCAGTTAAGTAATCTAACACTTGTTGAGTATCTTGGGCAAAGAGTCCCCGGCGAGTGCCTACGGGTATTTCTGTGGTTTTGTCGAGTTGAACTAAGGAACCTTTATCTCCTGCAAATATTAGGGTTCCTTGATGTCCATGGGCTTCTAATTTGCGTTCCGGTTGCCAAAATATATCTCCTTTGCCGTAAATTATATCAGCAATTGTACCGTTCGTAAATTGCAGTTGAGCGGTACAGAAACAGCCGCGATAATAGTCGGAATGTTCTGGCCAATAGCGATTTTGGGCGTAGACGGTGGCGACGGTTCCTAATGCATCGGTGAAACGGTGGATACAGGGGAGGGAGGCGACCAAGGGAAAACCGAAGAGGTCTTTGTGATAATTCCAGCGTTGGGGTGCGGGATGAATAGGGGCAATTTTGCTGTAGCGCAGATAGCTGATTTCTCCGAGTTGGGGTAGGGTTTGCTTGAAGGCTTGGTGGAGTCCGCCTAAGAGTTCGATATGCTCAATGTGGAGGAGTTTGTGTTGGGTTTTTGACAAGATCCACAGGCTTCTGGCTTCCTCGAAGTTGAGGGATAGGGGATATTCAACGACGACATGCTTTTGAGCGGTTAAGGCGGCTTTGGCGATCGCCCCATGGTCTCGATTGATGGTACTAATTATAACCAAATCTAACTCATCGAGCTGCACCAAGTCTTGCCAAGACTCTAGCACCCGCGCCCCATATTTTGCAGCAAACTCAGCCGTTTTATCCGGGTTATACCCCACCACCGCCCTTAGATGACTGCGGGGGTCACTCTGTAATGTTTCTGCTCTCAAGCGAGCCGCAAATCCCGTGCCTACGAGACCCACATTCAAAGGATTCTGCAAGGGTTTCTCCCATCAATTCATACTTTCGACATAGCCTAAAAATGCCGTTACCGCCTCATTGGGGGGGCTTTTATAGACATAATATAAGTTTCGGGTATAGGGATAACCGGAAAATCCCGGTAATGTCCCATCAATCGCTACCGCTCTCACCGTTTGCTGATTGACAATTTGATTGGCCGTGGCGTAACCGATTCCATCCTCACCTAATGCTCGTAACATGGGAGTTGTAGCATCTCGGTCTAAGGTCGTCATATTAGGGCCTGTGCCAAAATTTGCCCCTTGTAGTACCAATTCCTGGAAGGCCTGACGGGTTCCACTGACCACTGGGCGGTTAATGACGCGAATTTCACGATTCGATCCCCCCACCTGTGACCAATTAGTAATTTTACCTTGAAAGATATCTTTCACTTGTTGCATCGTTAACCCCCCAGATAAGGGATTACTATTGCTAACGGCGATCGCAATTTGATCCCTAGAGACTGGAAACGCCATCAACCCCTCCTGCATCTCTTGGGACGACAGGGGACGAGAGACTGCCGCTATATCCAACTGTCCCATCAACACCCCTTGAATTCCTTTTTCCGAACCATTAGCTTGAGTCGCTACAGTGGTATTCGCAAATTCTCCTTCAAACCCCTTTTTCAAGGTTTGATTCAACGTCACCATACTGGTACTACCATCAATACGAATCACCGTACCCCCTGCAACCGAACTCGGTTCGGTAAATTCAGGGGTTTGGGAATTCGGTGCAGGTTGTTCAGCATTCAGTTGGCCTTGAGCTTGCTGATTCTCTCTAGTCGGTGAAGGAGGTTGGCGCAAGAAAAACCAATACCCTCCTCCTGCTCCCAAGATCAAAAACAAGCCAATAAACAGAAACGGAGATGGATCGTTATTTTGAGCCATAATCTCAGTTAGCTCGGTACTTGAGCTAAGGTAGCAATATTCTCTAAGGCTAACCCCGGACAGGTTCGTTTGACCAGTCCCGTCAACACATTGCCGGGGCCAATTTCAACCACTTTTTCAATGCCTTCATCCACCAGTTTTAAGCAGGTTTCTCGCCAGCGTACTGAACCGGTCATTTGCTCTAGCAGGCGAGTTTTCAGGGTGCTGGCATCCGTAGTCGGGGAAGGATCGACATTGGAGAGAACCGGAACCTGTCCTGGGGAAAAGGATGCGGTTTCCAGAACGGCTTGAAATTTTTGCGAGGCCTCTTCCATAAAGGGGGAATGGAATGCCCCAGAAACGGGTAGAGCAACGGCTTTTTTTACTTTAATTTGGGCCATCACTTGCTCTACGGCTTCGGGTTTACCCGAAATCACCACTTGCATGGCACTATTGTCATTGGCTAACACCACGTCTGGAGTCTTGGCCAAGACTTCTTGGAGTTGGTCGGATTTAAAGCCAATGAGGGCGGCCATTTTGCCCCCGGAAGCATTTTCCATCAGTTCAGCACGGCACTTAACTAATTCTAGTCCTGTGGCAAAATCAAAGACTCCGGCGGCATAAAGGGCGACATATTCCCCTAGACTATGGCCGGCGACTAGATGGGGGGAGTGTCCTTTTTCTCGCAAGAGGTCAATCAGAATGGTTTCGATCGCATACAGACAAGGTTGGGTATAAAGAGTACGCGATAAGGTTTCTGTTTCACTTTGCCAGAGGTCGAGAACTGACCATCCTAAAATTTGTTCGGCTTGAACTAACCGATCTTGTGCAATTTGGGTATCTTTAAGGTCGATACCCATACCGGTTTTTTGCGATCCTTGTCCAGGGAATAACCAGGCTGTTTTTGTCATAAATGAGTAATGAGTAATGAGTAATGAGTAATGAGTAATGGGTAATTGGTAATTGGGAACAACCGATCTCCGTGTCTGGAGTGTCTGGAGTGTCCCCCACTCCCCTATTCCCCATTCCTCAACGTCCCCAACGAAAGATAGCCGATCCCCAGGTTAATCCTGCACCAAATCCAGAAGCGGCGATCAGATCGCCGGGTTTAATTTTTCCAGAGCGGACGGCTTCATCGAGTACCAGGGGAATGGAGGCAGCAGAGGTATTGCCATAGTTGGCTAAGTTGCTCAGTACCTTGTCAGGGGGAATATTGAGCCGTTTAGCCACAGCATCGAGGATGCGTTGGTTGGCTTGATGGAGGATGAGCCAATCGACTCGATCGCTGCTAATTTGGGCATGAAAGAGGGCTTTTTCAATCACTTCAGGGACTTTTTGCACGGCAAAGCGATAGACTTCTTTGCCGTTCATGGTGATGAATTGATAGGTTCCTTGAGCGACGCTGAGGTTAGGAATGATTTCCTCATATTTCGGTTGGTAGGCCAGTTGCAGACAGTGGTTTTGAGTGCCATCGCTTTTGAGTTCAAATCCAAGAAGCCGATCTTCTCGATTAGCTTCCATGACGACAGCGCCTGCACCATCACCAAATAATACGCAAGTGGTGCGATCGCTCCAATTGACCCACCGAGAGAGCAGATCTGCCCCAATGACCAAGACCTTTTGGTAAGTTCCCGTGCGAATATATTGGGCAGCCGTCACCAAAGCAAAGAGGAACCCAGAGCAAGCAGCAGTTAAATCAAAAGCGACTGCTTGATGGGCCCCTAATGCGGCTTGGATTTGACTGGCATTGCCAAATAGATCGTCGGGGGTTGAGGTAGCCAGTAGGATCAGATCCAGATCGGTCGGGGAAATCCCGGCTTGCTCTATGGCTTTGAGTCCTGCTTGGGTGGCGATCGCCGTTAAGGACTCACCCTCACCAGCCACGCGACGATTTTTTATTCCCGTCCGAGTGCTAATCCACTCATCTGAAGTTTCCACTCGCTCCGATAGTCCCTGATTGGTCAGTTTCGCTCCAGGGGTAGCCGAACCACTACCGGTTATTGCAATGCCCATATGTTTCATATATTTGTTTATTGTCTCAAGGGAATTCTTTCGGCTTCAATACCCAAGTTATCCCTCACTCTCCCGTTCTGGCGAAACTGCTCCTAAACCTGCCACCGTTTTTTGGTATTGTCCTCGGAGTCGGTCTAAGACCCGATTATCTACGGCCTCTTTGCCTAAACGAATGGCATTAAAAATGGTTGGCGCTTGGGCAGAGCCATGACTAATGATACAGACTCCCGCCACTCCTAATAAGAGGGCCCCACCATGTTCAGCATGATCTAAGCGTTGTTTAATCCGCCGCAGATTGGGCTTCAAAATTGCCGTCCCCACTTGGCCATGGAGGCCTTGGGGCAGCTCTTCTCGCACAATCTGTAACATGACGCTCCCTACTGCTTCCGCAAATTTGAGCAACACATTACCGACAAATCCATCACAAACGATCACATCATAATCACCGGAGAGGACATCCCGGCCTTCAGCATTACCGATGAAGGGAATCAGGGGATTTTCATCTAATAACTGGTGAGTGCGAATGGCCAAGTCATTTCCTTTACAGGATTCTTCGCCAATGTTTAAAAGTCCCACTTTGGGCTGGTCAATTCCCAGGACGTACTGACTATAAACCGTACCCATCAGGGCAAACTGTTCTAAAAATTGGGGGCGACAATCGACATTAGCCCCCACATCTAAAATCAAAACCGATTTATCGGCCATCAGGGTAGGAAATACTGCCCCAATCGCCGGACGGTCAATCCCTGGTAAGCGACCTAAGCGCAGCAGAGCTGCTGCCATTGCTGCCCCAGAGTGACCGGCAGATACCACGGCATCGGCTCGGTTTTGCTTGACTAAATTCATCGCCACACTGATGGAGGCGTTTTTCTTGCGTCTGAGGGCAACCAGGGGTTCCTCATTCATGGAAATCACGCCTTCGGAAGGCACAATTTCCAGTTGGTGGGATTGGGTGTGTTTACCCATTGATTCTTCAATCCGATCTGGATCGCCCACCAGCAGGATTTGGACATCGAGTTCCTCTTTTGCCCTTAGCGCTCCTGCGACAATTTCATCGGGGGCGAAATCCCCACCCATTGCGTCTATTGCGATTCTTGCCGGAGTTGATCCCATTGCTCGCCAGTCATAAAAGCCTTACAAATTCTACCAAATCGTTTCACCCCAGAGATCGCCTTGTGAAGCGATCGCCAATTTTTCTGGGGTTATTCCTCCGCACCCGCTTCCAGAATCCGTTGGAATAAATACCCTGTCCCCCTAGCCGTAAGGATTAATTCCGGATTACTGGGATCTTCTTCTAACTTGGCTCGTAGCCTGGAGATATGGACATCCACCACACGGGTATCTACATGACGTTCTGGGGTATAGCCCCAAACCTCTTGCAAAATCTCCGAACGAGAAAAGGGTTCTCCAGAGCGACTCACCAGTAGTTCCAGAAGACTAAACTCCATCCCCGTCAGGCGAATGCGTTCATCTCCTTTATAGACTTGTCGTTTATTCGTATCGATGCGGATATTGCTCACCTGGATCACGCCGGAGCTAGGAATACCAGAGGTGCTGGTTTTATCCACCCGACGCAGAACTGAACGAATGCGAGCTTCGAGTTCTTTGGGGGAAAAGGGTTTGACGACATAATCATCGGCTCCCAATTCTAGACCGGTAATGCGATCGGCCACATCTCCCAGGGCGGTTAACATAATTATGGGCACATCCGACTCTTTACGGAGTTCTTGGCAGACTCCATAACCATCGAGCTTGGGCATCATCACATCCAAAACCACCAAATCCGGTAGGATATGGCGAAAAGTTTCTAGGGCTTCTTCCCCATCACCAGCCGTGACCACATCGTACCCGATCATCGATAATCGGGTTTCTAGGATGCGTCGGATACTGGCTTCGTCGTCAACAACCAGAATTTTTTCTTTGTCCAAGTGCCGTAACTCTCCTTGACCTCTGAATTCTGCTGCAAAAGTTTACTTAACTACTCTTAACACTACGATATTATGTTATTGGGCGTTTGAGCAATTCTGAATCGATTTTGGGCGAGTTTTGCCAAGGGTTAGGGCGATCTCCCCTTCCCAAAAACCCCTTTAAACCCAAATCGGATCTCCCCTAACACAGCGCAGGAGAGATCCCAAGAGATCGAGATTTTCTTAAAATACTTAGAAATATTGCCTTAATTTTAATACCTTAATCCCCTCTCGGCGCACCCGTTCATACAATGGCATGGTTCCCACGGGAATATCTGCATAGAATTCACCATTAACCAACTCTCGCTGCTCGAAATTCTCCACCGTTGCCGTTAAAACCAATTGCTTAGTAGTTTGGGAAGGATCGGGTTGCGCCACTGTTTTTATATCGCTCAGTTCTACCGTTTGGGGTTTATAACCCGGTTGCATCCGTTTTAACTTCACTTCTGCTGATTCTGCATGATTCAGGGGTTGAAGTAAATCTGCATCCGCTTGATCGACCAAAATTCTCGCCTCCAGTCGATCGATGTTGACAATTTCCAGGATCTGCTCGTGGCGCTCTAACCATTTGCCCTTATTTTCTGACAAATTTTCCGCAAAAATAGTCCCCTCATGCTCGGCTTTAAGGGTTTTATTTTTATCCTGTTGAGCTTGCATACTCTCAATCGTTTCTTGACGCATCCGCACGATCGCCTCTTGAGCCAATTTTTCTTGCTCGGCAGACTCCAATTCCTGAATGACTGTCGCTAAACGATCTTCTTCCATTCGCAACTCATCTTGAATATTCTCCAATTGGCGCTCCAAATTTTGACCAATTGACGCAATTTCTGCCTGTTTAGACAACTGATGTGCGATCAATTCTGAAATTCTCGCGTCATTCATTGCCGACTCTTCTTGCAACATCTGGATTCTTTCTTCAAGATCCGTTTGATAATTTCTCGATAAAGCCCGGACTGCGATCGCATCTTCTGCATCATCAATCTGTTTTTGAAGTCCTTCCATGCGTCGATCGCGATGATAAATGGCTTTCTCTAATCCCGCAATCTGTCGATCCATCGCGGCAATTTCATGGGTGATGCTCTGAATTTCTGGAGGGGGGGAGCTGCTAGACAATCGATTCACATCATCCTCGGCTTCTTGTACTTGACGCTCTATAGCTCTAACCCGTTGCTCTGCTTCACTTTTTTGGGCCATTAAAATCAAAATTCGTTCGCGAGCAGAAGTCAGTTTAGATTGTTCTTCTTGCAGTTTAAGTTTTTCGTCTACAATCTCGTCTTTGAGATCTTCATTTTGTACTTCGGCTAAAATTGTCCCTGGTTTGACTTTATCTTCGTTTTTAACCATGAAATTCACGATTCTTCCAGGTTCTTCCAAATAAACCGAGTGCCTATTCCCTGGTAAAGGAGCAAATTTTCCTTTGCCACGCACCACAGTATTAACTTCCAGTTGGGAGAGCCAAAAGCCACCGCCAACAACGGCACAGAGAAACACAATTCTGCCCCAGTTTATGCCAGGTTTTTCGGGGACGGGCATGGATTCTTGGGCGGGCATTTCTGGAGATTTGGGTGCAGATTGGGCAGAGGATTTAATTTGATTGGGGGGAACGGCTTTTAAGGAAGTGGGTTGTTTCTCAGGGGTGCTAGTCATGGTAGATACAAAGAATAAAATAACAGCAAGAAGAATTAGTCTCTAGGACAGAAATAGTAAACCGCCCAAATTGCCAGCAAGAGTAAGGCGGTGATGGGCATATGGGTTAAACTCCAGGTGAAGATTCTCCAAAAAAGAAAGCCAAATACAAACCAGATATAGAGCAAGCTAAAGGGGGCGTATAGGGCTAAGATCCACCGGTCTTTTTTGGGTTCGCGGATGGGTTTGCCGGTGAGAAAGTTGATGTATAATCCGAAGGCGCGACCTCTTAAGTTGTTGATGCCGGTGGCAGCAACGGCGAGATAATAGCCGTCAAATTTGGCGACGGGGTTGAGGTTGAGGGCGAGGGTAAATAGGGCGGCAGCCATGAGCAGAAAACTGGTCTGATGTAACCAGATGCCGTCGGTGGATAAATGCCAGAGCCAAAAGCCGATCGCCGCTAAAATGAATTGCACTAAGATTCCGGCTCCGACGACGAATAGTCGTTTCCAGCGCGGTAAACAGTAACTATCGCTGGTGTTGGTGTAGGCTGCGGGGATGAGCATCATGAACAAGAGACCGATTTCGGGGACGATCCCTCGATAATGTTTGAGGGTGAAGGCGTGACCGAATTCGTGCAGGGTGACGACTAAGGCGCTACAGAGAATAAAGGGTAACATCAGTGAACCGCCATAGGTTTGGAGGAGTTGTTGTCCTTGATACACAATGATGTCTCGGTTGTAGATTCCGAGGGCGGCTGAAAAGCTCAGAAAGCCTAGGAGCAGAACAAAGGCGGGTTGGGAAAATACCCAGCGTATTTTGTCGATATGGGCGTTGAGGAAGCGATCGGGGTTGAAAAGGGGAATGCGGAAAAAGAGCAGTTTTAGGGGCGTAAATTTGCCTTTACGGGGTTTGGCGGGTTCGGTTCCGACTAACATGCCGGTGGCTGCCAGCATTTGCAACAGACCTTTGAGGCGATTGGTGGGAATGCAAAATTCTTGGATAATGGCTTGGGGCGATCGCACGCCAATCTGGTCGATAATCGTCTTATCTTGGTCGCATACTTGCAGAAATGTCACGTTTTCTGGGTTTCGCAGTACCCAATAGTCTCGGTGTTCAATCCACTCTAGACAGGGTTTGAGTTGGGAACCTCCTGGAGGAGCAGGTTCGGGCGTTTCTGTGGCTTCGACTTCATCAAAGGTCAAAATTCCCAAACCGATCAGTTTTTCTAGCAGTTGTTCGGTAAAGTTGGGGTCGAGACTCTCTTCAAATTCGTCTTGGCAAGCTTTTTGGATACTCTCTAGGCTAAATTGCCCGGTAAAGTAGCGCAAAGCATAGCCTTCTGCGGGGGGGAACAGGAACTGTTGTCCCGTAGCTCTGAGAATAATTTGGTCGGAGTCTTTGACTTTACCGAGTTTCCAATATTCTCCCAAGTTGGGACAAATTAGGGTATTGCTTTGAGAAAGCGGGGGGGATGATTCGGAGTTCATCTTTTTGGGTAGACGCGATGGATATGAGGAAAGAAGGAGAACTGAGTTCTCCTTCGAGAGGATAGCGGCAGGACTGAGTTGTTCACTCCCTCCTATAGGGTTCTCAGTTTTTTGAGGCGGTTTTTATGCAAAATCCCGAAAACTGTAATATTTCTTTACATTTGGGGGACTCAACTGAGATCTCGATTGAGATGGGCTTTAACCCAAGTATTTAGCCACGGTTTGCACGTCTTTATCACCACGCCCGGAACAGTTGATAATAATGCGGGGGTTGCCTTCGAGTTGGGGACAAAGGGTTTCTAAATAGGCGATCGCATGGGAAGTTTCTAGAGCCGGAATAATGCCCTCTAATTTCGAGAGTCGCTCAAAGGCAGCTACAGCCTGGCGATCGGTCACACTATAGTATTCAGCCCGTTCCGTTTGCTTCAAATAGCTATGTTCCGGGCCCACTCCCGGATAATCTAAGCCAGCGCTAATGGAATGGGCCTCAATTACTTGACCATCTCCATCTTGGAGCAGATAGCTCATGGCTCCATGCAAAACGCCCACCTGGCCTTGGGTGAGGGTGGCCGCGTGCTTATCGGTCTTCACCCCTTCTCCGGCTGCTTCCACACCAATGAGGCGCACCGAACTTTCCTTAACAAACTCATAGAAGAGTCCCATGGCATTCGAGCCACCGCCCACACAAGCGAGGAGAATATCCGGCAGTCCGCCCCATTTTTCCCAAGCTTGGCTGCGGGTTTCTTCGCCGATAATGGTGTGAAAGTCGCGCACCATCATCGGGTAAGGATGGGGCCCGGCAACTGAACCTAGGATATAGTGGGTGGTTTCCACATTGGTCACCCAGTCACGGATGGCTTCCGAGGTGGCATCTTTCAGGGTTCCAGTTCCCGCTTCTACCGGACAGACTTCAGCCCCCAATAGTCGCATCCGAAAGACATTCAACTTTTGGCGCTCCATATCTTGAACGCCCATATAAATCACGCAGCTTAGACCAAACCGAGCGCAAACGGTGGCAGTCGCGACCCCATGTTGTCCGGCTCCGGTTTCGGCAATAATGCGCTGTTTGCCCATGCGCTTGGCGAGGAGAACTTGAGCGAGGGCATTATTGATTTTATGAGCGCCGGTATGGTTGAGGTCTTCCCGTTTGAGATAGATTTGGGGGCCTGTACCATCGGGTTTACGGTAGTGTGCGGTGAGGCGTTCGGCGAAGTAGAGGGGACTGGGACGGCCGACATAATCTCGGAGCAGGCCTTGCAGTTCGGCTTGGAATTCAGGGTCGTGGCGATAATGATTGTAGGCTTGCTCTAGTTCGGCTAGGGCAGGCATGAGGGTTTCTGGGACATATTTGCCGCCAAATTGACCAAACCGGCCGAGGCGATCGGGTACGGAGGTGACGGTTTGAGGAGGGGTTGGAGTGGTAGTCACAGGCTTCTTATGATACGAATGGGACACGATCTCATTTTAAGCACCCGTGAGCGTCACATCAATATGGGGTTTGACTCCGATTCTGGAACTTGCAGCCAGCACAGGAGGTCATGGGGGTGATGTTGTTTCGGTAAAGGATAAAGGGAATATGATCGATTTGAGAGCAAAATCGATAAACTCTTCCATGGGTTTAGGTCTGAGTTTGGTTAGTTTATTAACGATTAATTTGTCCGTAGGGGTGCTTCCTGTGGTTGCCCAAACCTCTCCTCTTGTGAGTCAGTTGTTTCCGGATGCTAATGATGTGGTGATTCCAGGGGGAGTGGTGTTGCCAGTCGTTTACGATCGGGCGCAGAAGGTGGTGATTGCGCCGGATGAAACGTTTGAGTTGGTGTTGACAATTGCGGATAATATTACCTCTCGTCAGGGACGATTATTGATTCCCAAGGGATCTCAGGTGAAGGGAGCGTTGGAACCGGTTTCGGGCAGTACGGTAGGGACTCGGTTTGTGGCGCAGGAGTTGATTTTGGTCAATGGTACTCGTTTGCCGTTCGATGCGGTTTCGCGCACGTTTACGGAAACTGAGCGACTCGGCCGATCGCGAGCGGCTTCGATCCTCAGAGGGGCAGCCATTGGTGCAGGTGCGGCGACGATTTTAGCTGGAATCACTGGCGATCGCGCGATCGCCACGGAGGAGGTTTTGGGGGGTGCAGGCTTAGGAGCGCTGAGTGGGGTGTTTTTAGGGCGCAACAAGGGTGAGGTGTTTGCGATCGATCCGAATACCGATCTGGATTTACGGTTGCGATCGGATTTGAGAATTTCTACCAACACTGGGCGCTTTTAATTTTTAATTGATCTGGGTGGGTATCGTAAGATATAGATCGACCCGCCCCTAGGGGGATGTGGTGTTTAATTTTCAATTTTTAATTAATCCATGAGTGCAGCAGATTTTGAGCGAGAACTCGAACAAACCGTCCTCAGCTTTGCCGATATTCAAGCGGAATTAAACTATAAACAGGCTACAGAGTCGTTGCAGTCCTTGGTCAGGAATTTGGATTTGAGCGCCTCAGAACGGTCAGGTCTGGAAACAGAAATCGAGAATTTACAAGGAATGCTCGACAAGTTAGAACAAAGTCGAGTACAAATTTCCGTCTTTGGGTTGGTGGGACGGGGTAAATCTTCGGTTCTGAATGCCCTGTTGGGCGATCGAGTGTTTGAAACGGGGCCTACCCATGGAGTCACTCGCGCGATTCATGGAGCGTCCTGGGAAATTTCGACTCAACGGGAGCCAGTGTCCGATTTAGTCCGGGTGACCATTGGCCGGCAAGGCCAGGCCCAAATTCAGTTAATGGATACGCCCGGTATTGATGAGGTGAATGGCCAGCAGCGATCGCAGCTTGCTCATCAGGTGGCGAAGCAGTCGGATTTAATTTTATTTGTGATTGCTGGGGATATGACTCAGGTGGAATATGAGGCTTTGTCCCTGTTGCGAGCGGAGAGTAAGCCGATTTTGTTGGTGTTTAATAAGATCGATCAGTATCCGGATACGGATCGGATGATGATTTATGAAAAGATTCGCGATGAACGGGTCAAGGAGTTGTTGTCCCCGGAGGAGATTGTGATGGCGGCCGCTTGTCCGTTGGTTCCGGAAGGGGTGCGTCGGCCGGATGGCAGTTTGGGGGTGAAGTTGGTGCGCGGAGAACCGCAGGTGGAGGATTTGAAATTAAAGATTTTGGAGTTGCTCGATCGCGAAGGAAAATCGCTTGTTGCCTTAAATACGATGCTCTATGCGGATACGGTAAATGAACGGTTGGTCAAGCGCAAGATGGAAATTCGCCAGGGCAAGGGGAATCAGATTATCTGGAATTTTGTCATGGTCAAGGGTTTGGCTATTGCTCTTAATCCGGTGACGGCGATCGATTTATTGAGTGCGGCGGTGATTGATGTGGTGATGATTCTGAAGTTATCCCAGCTCTATGGGATACCGATGACCCAACAGGGGGCACTGAATTTACTGCAAAAAATTGCGATCGCCATGGGAGGCATTAGCGCTGGGGAGTTGTTCGCCAATTTGGGACTCAGTAGCCTTAAGGGTTTGTTGGGTTTAGCCACTCCTATGACCGCAGGAGCGGCGATCGGGCCTTATCTATCTGTGGCGATTAGTCAAGCCGCCATTTCTGCCCTATCCTCCTATGGCATTGGCCAAGTGACCAAGGAATATTTAGCCAATGGCGCATCCTGGGGGCCTGATGGGCCAAAAGTCGTCGTTACCCGGATTTTATCGGGTTTAGATGAGACTTCGATCTTAAATCGAATTAAGGATGAATTGTGGACAAAACTACAGAGCCATCAAGCTTAAATTCTCTATTTCCTATGGAGACTCTCGCCTCAGTTTCTTAAGAATGATTGTTGTGATTCTAGACCATAAAATTTTAGTCAGTTGAGTCGGAATCATTGAGGATAAAATCTAAATTTTTAATCCCTTGAGAAATTCCTTGTAATATCAGTAAACCGAAACTCACCAAAATCATCGTTTTAATCGGATAGCGTACCAATCCACCGGGATCGGGTGAATTTTCTAGGAGCTTCCAGGAGTTGACCACTGCTCCTGTAGAATAGAAAATAATCATTGTACAAAAAGGAATTAAAAAGAATAGCGAACCCACTAAATCAATCCAGGCTTTTTGTTTAGGATTTAAGCGACTTTGCAGCACATCCACCCGCACATGGTTATTGTGCTTCAGGGTATAAGCTGCACCCAAGAGAAACACTAGATCGAATAGATACCATTGAATTTCTAAAAGGGCATTCGAGCTAAGATTTTGACCGATCGCCCGTCCTACATAGCGCCCAAACACATTCCAAGCTCCCACTCCTACCATCACCAATGTCAGCCAATAGGCTGCTCTGCCAATGCCCTCATTCAGGCGATCGATTTTCTGAGATAGACGTAATAAGAATTTCACGCGCTCTTACCCTAGGTTATTTAATGCTCTGGGGCTTTCCCGCCGGAACCCCCCTAAAGATTATTGTAAAGGCACTATCTCGAAGCCCTGTTATAAAATACAGTGTAATACCATGTTTCACGCTATAATGCCCATTCCCCCACTCCCTATGTCCCTATGTCCCGATCTAAGCCTGCTACTTTTTGGTCAACTGTTCCCTGGTTTAGCGGCGGTTTATTGCTTCTGTGGATTATTGCTTTAGGATTACGGTTTTGGGGATTAAATCGGTTTAATACCTTGGTTTTTGATGAAGTCTATTTTGCTAAATTTGCCCAGAATTATTTAGACCAAGCTCCGTTATTTGATGCCCATCCGCCCCTGGGAAAGTATCTGATTGCCGTGGGAATGGCGCTGGCGGATCTCTTTTCTTGGGGAGATTCGTCAGTCACCAATGATTTAAGCGGTTCCCTGCGCTCTCCTTTTAGTTATCGCTGGTTGAATGCTTTCACCGGATCGTTGATTCCTTTGGTGGTTGCATGGCTCAGTTATCAGTTAACTCACCGCAAAAGTTATGCCCTGTTATCGGCGGGATTAATGACGATAGAAGGGTTGTTTTTAGTCGAATCTCGCTATGCTTTGGTCAATGTTTATTTAGTGCTGTTTGGATTGCTCGGCCAAGTGTTTGGATTATGGGGATTGCAAACGGCTCCTCGATGGCGCATTCTAGGGCTGGTTTTATCCGGGATAAGCTTTGGTTTATCTGCGTCGGTGAAGTGGAATGGGTTGGGGTTTTGGCTGGGATTTTGGGGGGTGATTTTGGCGATTAAGCTGTGGGAGAGTTGGGGTAAGAGCGATCGCCAATTTCCTAATCTATCATGGTGCGATCGCGCCGCCGCCTTCAAGCTGTGGACGATTCCCATCTATGGCTTCCTTATCCCCTACATCACCTACGCCCTGGTTTGGATTCCCCACCTGAACCTGAATCCAGATTATAGCTTCTGGCAAATGCAGGGGGAAATTATCGGCTATCATAACCGCATTGGTGGCGGTGAGGAAGTCCACCCCTATTGCTCCTCCTGGTTAACTTGGCCGTTTTTAATTCGCCCCGTAGCCTATTATTATCAAACCGTTAATGATGGGCAAGTCATTTTCGATGTTCATGCCTTCGGAAATCCCCTGTTATGGTGGGGGGCAACTGTGGCGATCGCCCTTTTATCCTTGTGTCTGTTACAACGCGATCGATCCCCAACCCTCTTCAATCTCTCCCTCTATCTCAGCATCAACTATCTCGCCAACTGGCTCCCCTGGAGTATAGTCAGTCGCTGTGTATTTCTCTATCATTACATGGGCGCTCTCGTCTTTTCCATTCTAGCCCTCAGTGTTATTCTGGAGCGATGGCTGTATCATTCTCGGCGAGAGTTTCGGATTTTAGCCATGAGTGCTTTAGGGGTGATGGCGATCGCTTTTCTCTTTTGGCTCCCCATCTATCTCGGTCTCCCCCTCTCCCCCCAAGCCTTCCGTCTACGCATGTGGTTCAACACTTGGATTTAAGATCAATTAACAATTAACAATTAACAATTAACAATTAACAATGGGTAGGGGTGGGTTATACCCAAATAATAGGATACCTACAAATCAATTTCCTATTCATGTCCGCGAAGCGGAAACCCACCCCATTCTCTATTCCCTAGATTGAAAGGGATTAACAATATTGACTCGACCCGAAACCCTTAACCCATCTTGCATATCTTCAGAATACAAAATATCTGCACCACCGGCTAACGCACTCGCCACAATCAGGCTATCCCAAAATGAGAGACTATAACTCATGCGTAAATCAGAAGCAGATTGCAGAATATTCAAGTTAAATTCTACCACTTGACAGCGATTATACAGGGATTGAATCACTGCTTTAATTTGGGTTTCATCAAAATTAGCTTTTTTAATCAGATTCGCCGAAATCTCATTAATCACCTGGGTACTGATCGTCAAATTGGCTTGGTTGGTAATCGAAGTAGCGATCTTTAGCTTCCTTTGTCTTTCTCTCGGTTCTATACGTTGGTCATCAAATAACCGATAGATCCAAACGTTAGTATCAATAAACTTAAAGTTCATCAAACTTCATCCATCGTTAACGGTCATAAATTTCTTCACGACTAAGAACCCGATCCACTTTAATCGGGTTTTCGGTTAAAGCGTCAATGATATCTGGAGTGTTATCATTGCTTTGATAACCAGACAATTTAGACTGTTTGAGGACAATTACAGTCACCTCGTTTTCTTCCCTGAACTCCTGTTGATATTCTTCTGGAATCTCAATCATTCCTTGTTTGATTCTTGCCTTAAATTCCATCGTATTAGCCATGTTGTATCCTCCCAGAACTATTGTAAGTTATCTTACCAAAAGTACAGCCATCAAGATCTAGCCTCAAGAACCAATCCCCCGTAGGGGCGGGTTATACCCAAATCTAGGATACCCACCATCAATTCCCTATTCATGTCCGCGAAGCGGAAACCCGCCCCCCCCATCCGTAGGGGCGGGTTATACCCAAATCTAGAACACCCACAAATCAATTTCCTATTCATGTCCGCGAAGCGGAAACCCGCCCCCCCCACGGGTGTTGTGGTAGGGCGGGTTTAGGGAGGTTATGGCTGGGTGTCGTCATGGGTTGGTGAAACCCGCCCCTACGGGTGGAAATTGGGGACACAGGGGGGGTTGCCTCTTGCCTATTCCCCCATGGTTAATTGTTCATTGTTAATTGTTCATTGCTCCAGACCAACCGCTCGCAGGTGCGAACCGCTTCTAAGGCAATCTCCCGTTCCTCTGAGGGTGGCTCCAGGGGGGCGCGAACCCATGAAGAATGGAGGCGCAATCTATTGCATCCCACCTCTAACCACCCTTGCCACGTTGCCGGCCATACCCGCAGAGTTCCATCTGCACTACCAGAAATGATCTTAGAGCGATCGGGGGTGATGGCGATAGAGGCGACCGCATCCTGATGACCTTCCAGGACGGCTAAGGACTCTCCTGTAGCTATGTCCCACACCCGCAGGGTTCCATCCCCACTGCCAGAAATGGCCTGGGAGCCATCGGGGGTTATGGCGAGAGACCAGACCCAACTCTGATGACCCTCCAGGACGGCTAAGGACTCTCCTGTCGCGATGTCCCACACCCGCAGGGTTCCATCCCCACTGCCAGAAATGGCCTGGGAGCCATCGGGGGTTATGGCGAGAGACAAGAACCCACCCTGATGACCCTCCAGGACGGCTAAGGACTCTCCTGTCGCTATGTCCCACACTCGCAGGGTATTATCCCCACTGCCAGAAATGACCTTGGAGCCATCGGGGGTGATAGCGATGGAGGCGACCTCACCCTGATGACCCTCTAGAATGGCTAAGGACTCTCCAGTATTGATATCCCATACCCGTACAGTACCGTCCCAACTGCCAGAAATGACCTTCGAGCCATCGGGGGTAATGGCGATAGATGTGACCCCATCTTGATGACCCTCCAGGACAGCTAAGGACTCTCCTGTAGCGATGTCCCACACCCGCAGGGTTCCATCCCCACTGCCAGAAATGGCCTGGGAGCCATCGGGGGTGATAGCGATGGAGGTGACCCCATCCTGATGACCCTCCAGGACGGCTAAGGACTCTCCGGTAGCGATATCCCACACCCGCAGGGTCTTGTCCATACTGCCAGAGTCCATACTGCCAGAAATCACCTTAGAACCATCGGGGGTGATGGCGATAGACAAAAACACATCCTGATCACCCTTCAGGACGGCCAATGACTTTCCCGTAGACACATCCCATACCCGCACGCTACTAGCAGTGTTAGAAATCACCTTAGAGCCATCGGGGGTGATGGCGA
>NZ_JAQPOK010000105.1 GCF_030068445.1 Roseofilum halophilum BLCC-M91
AATCGGTAGTTAAATGCTCTTTCCATGTTGGAGTCAAAGGATTTTTTACAGGGTAGCACCTAAGATGTAATTGTGGTAGCCTATGGTTAGTAAAGCCGCCCTGGAAGGGCGGGGTTTCAGACCCAATTTTTCTGATGAATACTTTCAAGTTAATCGAAAGATGAACGAGTTGAAGTTAGGAAGGCGTAAATTATCCAGTTTCTGGAGTCTAGATAGTGGAGTAAAATGGCTGGTCTTTCAGGCTCTGCTCTGGTTACCGGTGGTGACGCTCTCCCTGAAATGGTGGGGGTTTAAGTCCACTCAAGCTCGTTTATGCCAATTTTTTCCGTTACGAGAGAGTGGCAAAACTGGGGATGATCTGGTCTATCGCGTGCTACAAGTGAATCAGGCTGTACGACTCGCGGCTAAGTATTACCAACCTTGGGCAAAATGCTTGCAACAGTCTCTCGTCCTCTGGAGTTTGTTACGTCACCAGGGAATTGAAAGCCAATTGCAGATTGGAGTACACTACGAACAAGGAGAATTTGCTGCCCACGCTTGGGTGGAATGGGAGGGTTGGGCGATTAATGATACTCAGGATGTGCGCGATCGCTACGCTGCCTTTGAGCGATCGCTCGAAACCTAAAGCTTTCAACCATTCCCAAGACTTAAAAGATAAAGTCGATATCAAATTGGGTTAGATCCACTAAATGAAGTTCCCCTTCTTCATTCACATTGGTGGCTACCAGTAACATGGTTTTAGAAATCATGGCGATCGCCACCGGAGAACAGGGGCCCAAAATTCGCCCCACCACTTGACCATACTCATCTAATAAAATTAAATGACCGCGACGATCGCCAATGACATAACCCCAAGAGGCGATCGCCACACAAACCGGTAACTCGACTTTAATCGGAATCGGCCGCATCCGAAAGGGCTTCAAATCCATCAACAGCGGCCCATGGGTATTCCACTTCGGAATGACCAAAACTCGATAGGCAATGCTACTGGGAATAATTTGATCCACTTCTAAGGACAACTTCCATTGTCCCAGAGTATTTCCTCGGCGAGTAAACACTTCTATCCAAGTTTTTCCCGACTCTACTCGCCAAAATACCCCATAGCGATCGTCAAGAATTTGGATGCGATCGACTCCTCCCCTAACCGCTACTGGAGGACGACTGAACCAATGGTGACGATCGCCATTGAGATCGGGCTGTTGTGCCGATCGATGCCAAGTCAATAATTCATTCTCCTCCGTCACCGCCGCCAGCCAATGGCCTTGGGGATGGACATCAGCCTTAAAGGGAAGGGGAATATGGGCGATTAACTTAGCTGAAAGTAGGGCAGAATTAGACAAATAAGGGCTTATCGAGTAAATACAGCGATCGGTGAAGGCAAAACTCTCTTGGGACGTGACTTTGAATTGACGAATGGCTTCCGGTAAGCTGACTCTACCCACTTCTGCTAAGGCATCAAATTTAGAGTCTTCTTGATAGTATTGACATTGAATCATGTCTGAGAGTGCCCAATAAATACAAGTCATCCCATGGCAGGATTGATGGGAGTTGGCGTTTGAAGAAACCCCTAAAGCGGCGATCGCTCCTGGCAAGGCATGGGTAATAATTGGGTCAGTCGTGAGGGAACGACTCGGTGGATGGGGGAGGACACTAATGAGGCTTGCTGATGAGGATAAGTCGATGACCCCTGAGAGGCGATCGAGGTCTGCCAGCATGTGCCTAGCGCTTTTGTAGCGACGGGCGGGTAATTTCTCCAAGGCTTTGAGAATAATCTTTTGTAGGGCTGGATGGACGGTTTCTGGAAGGATCACCCGTTCATTGAGATGGTAATTCATCAACTGCTGGGGGGGGCCAGAAAAGGGGCGATCGCCCACCAACAATTCATAGAAGATCACCCCCACCGCATAAATATCAGACTGAAGGGAATATTGGCCATAAAAGCGCTCTGGAGCCATATAAGCGGGCGATCCCGTATTATCTGAAGCCTCTTGAGTTTCTTGGATTAACCGAGCAATGCCAAAATCGGATATGCGAGCGATCCAACCGCTTGATTTAAGGGTTAACAAAATATTTTCTGGTTTCAAATCCCGATGGACAATCCCTCGACTATTGGCATGTTCCATCCCTTTCAAGATATCTTTGATCAATCGAATCGACAGCCCCAAGGGAAACTTTTCCTGGCGATCCATCCAATTTCGCAACGTTCCCCCTTCACAATAGTCCATGACTAAAAACCGCCCTTGTCGAGAATGTTCTAGGGCACGACAACTGACAATATTGGGATGGGAAAGTTGCAGCAAAAACCGCAATTCGCGCAGGAATAGATGGGTGGGAAATCTATGCTTATCTAAATCTTTTAGGGCAACCAACTTGCCCGTTCGACGGTGACAACCACAAAATACACGCCCAAACTGCCCTTGGCCAATTAGTCCTAAAACCAGATATTTAGTTTTGGGGATTTCATGGACAGTCATGGGAGGATAATCGACTTAAGCTGTGGTTAACTGTTGCATAATTTCTGCATGGGCCTTTCCTTGTTCAATCAGGTTTTCAATTTGGCTCAAGCGATTCTCTAATCCCAGAATGAAGTGGTTACACTCAGCCCCTAGAGATTCACAAGCGCTCTGTACACAATAGAGGTCTTTACCACTCAATTGACTAAAGAAAGCACTAAAGACTCCCGCATCCAAGAAACAAACCGGAACCCCTAGTTTCGGGCTATGGGTTGCAAAGGGAGCATTCCAGGTTTTTACGACTAAAAATCCTTGGGCAATATAACTTTGATCCAGCTCGATTTGACCCCAGCCATGGGTTTTCCAACATTGTTTGAATGATTGCAAAAAGTCTAGCATACTCATATCCGCTAAGGATTTTTCGTAGTATTCAGACACTTCTTCTGCAAACCGAGCATAAAAGTTTTTGCCCCACCAGCGACCGCAGTTATATAAGACCAATTTTGAGGCTTGTCCCGTTTCTTTATCTAAGCCAGAATATATGGCTTTGATTAGGGGTTCTGGCATGGCCAATAGGCGATCGCCCCGGCGATTTTCTAACAATCCCAATTCTAAATCGCTCCGCACATAAACATCGGAGGCAAAGTAATTACTAGGGATACGGTTATTGGTTACTAAGTCAGAAACAGAAATCATGGTTGATGCTATCGAGGGTTAGCTACTACTGTTGAGTAATTGGGTTTGAGCCAAAATTAGAGGAGATTTGATTAACTTAATTTGATCGGGTTTTAAGGTTTTCATTAATTGTTGATTGAGCAATTTGTACAAGACTTTATCTAAGTCTTGGGTGTCGTACATGGCCATACTTTGAGACAGCCAATCTACAAATCGCTCCTTAACTAGGGTATCATTATTAATCAACATGGCCATAGCACAATAGCGTAACATGAGCATGGCGTTTTTAATCGATCGCTCCATATCTTCAGTGGAGGGATCGGGGAAGTGCCGAGGCAGTTGATCGGCCACGGCTTGCATGATTTCTACTTCTTTTTCCCGAATCTGACAATAGGTTTCTAGACGTTGAGGTAAGGACTCAACATACTGGGTTAAACCTTTGAGTTCTTCGGGTTTCAGGTAACGATTTTCTGCTTCGGAAAAAAGTGCTTCTAGGTCTGTATTCATAAGCCAATGGATCGAAGTAAGGACAGATTAAAAGAGACTGGAAAAGTCTTCTAACGTGACATCTTTTTCAGATTGAGTCGATGTAGACTCTGGTTCTGGAGGTAGGGGGTCGCTTGGAGCGATCGCTCCTTGACCCTCCCAGTCAATACAGGTAAAGAACTGGTTCACACTTAAAGTCCAGGATAGGGTCTCGGTGCGTTTGGGGCCTTCTAAACTGGCTTGCTTACTGGCCTGTTTAAATTGCTGGATCGGTTCGGGATCGTGTTCCCAATTAATTTGGCTAAAAAAGTCGTGGACTGAAACCCGTTGCCAGGTTTTGGGTTTGCCCTGGCCCTTTTTTGCCTTGGGTTTAGATGGGGTTTGAGTACGGGGACTAGGACTCATGCTAACCGCTCTCCTGAACGCAATCGTTTTTCAATATCACGAGCTGTTGCTCCTTCATTGAACCAGAATGAGGCGGCATCAATGCGATCTTTCCCGCCAAGGAGGAATTTACAATAGGTTTCGCCCATGGAATAGCATTGAATTTCAATACAACTGAGTTGCTTTTTGACTAATTCGGTGAAAAACCCGGCAAATAGACCGGCATAGATATGACAGACGGGTTTACCGACATCGCCCAGGGTACGAGCGACGGCAGAATCGAAGAGGTTAATAAACATAAAGCCTTGTTTGCGATCGCCCATATCCACTTCCCAGCGTCCCCATCCTTGGGAGGTAAAGGGCCACCACCAGGTTTCTAGCAGAAACATTAAATTCGCTTGACGGATGCTGCGATCGAATTCCTTTTCAAACCATTTTTCAAAGAAAAAGGCATCTTTTTGTCCCCATTCCACACCAATGGTATACATGATGGCTGCCGAAGCCTCTCCGACTTCTTCTTCGAGTCCTTCAACTAACCCAATAATAAAATCTTCACTGGTGAGGACATTTTGGGCCCCATTCCAGTCTAAGACGGTTCCCCGTTCTGGATCGAATTGGAAAAAATCCTGGAAGCCGTAATGGTTGTGTTTTTTGGGATTTTTGCTATTGAGTAGATGTTGAGTTTGGGTTGCGTTTGCCATAAGTATTCAGACCTGTGACGTTGGGTGGCCCTCTAGGTAGAGGGGCTGAAGCTTTGACCCGGATGGGTTAACCTGTCCGCTTTTATTGTATCGGTTGCTGACGAATCCACTGCAAACTTGTAATGAAAGTCAAGCAAATGTTGTCCTTAGAAGGGTGATTCTTCTATGGTGGAGACTGAAGAGAGGATTTGGCGGTTATATTCGAGGATGGGACGCAGCAGGGCGGCTTCCTCGGTCGTTAGCAGGGATTCGACGACGTTCTGCATGATCGAGTAAGTGACATCACAGCTATCTTGAGCGTCAAAGGCTCTCATGATGGTTTGAAACCAGAGAAGGAGGCGATCGCGTAATCCTTCGCGATCGTCGATTAACAGGGCTAGGGCTGAGTGACGCAGGATACGAAGGGTATCTTGTTTCCATTTAGCGCTCAAATCCTGATTGTCACGCATTAATACCTGGGGCGCTTTGGCGCGAATTTGGGATTGGACTTGCTGGACAATCAGGGCTTCTGAGGTGCGAATTTTGTTATAGGTGGTTAAGCGCAAGGGGAAGGACTGAATATAATCGCGGAAAAATTGCAGTTCTTCATCCGTGGCATAGCGGCCATCGGTTTCTTGATAGAGGGTTTTAGTTTGGGTCAGCATAGCTTCTCAATGGTGTTCTTAAGCATGTTCTAGGCATCTTTGGTTTGGGTTAAGTAGGCTCCAATCTCAAATTTGGTCTCTTCAAGTTGTTTGAGGGTAGATCGGGTGACCAGTTTACCGGCTTCAACTAAGATTTCCCCGGTTACTGGATGGAGCATATCTTGATCGGCTCGTCTGCCAATGAGGGCTTCAATGTCTTGTAGCGATCGCACGTACATCCCTGGAGGTAATTCTACCACGACTCCATCGGTCACTACCCGTGACTGACAGGCTAGGCGAGAATTGGGTTTACAGGAGGTAATCACCTCTAAGGTGCGCTGTTCTCTCCGATTCATGGGGGTTAGAGCATCCATGCCATCTTGAATGTATACATGGCAGGTGGCGCACATGCCTCGCCCTCCACATTCTTTGAGGACATCTAAATCCTTGTTCATCAGAACTGATAACAAATTCCCGTTGGTTTCTACTTCCGTTTCTTGGGCGATCGGTTCAAGTCTGACAATTTTCACCATAATCTTTGAGTCTCCAAGGTTTCTTAGGGTAAGAGTAACTGTTTATATTCGGGTTTGAGAGATTTTTCTACTAAAGCAGGAAAGTCTCGAATCACTTTTATGCACCGGCTGATAAAGGCCGCCACCCAAGACTGAATCCAGGATAATTGTTCAGGGGTTACCGCTTGGCTCAGGGCTGTGGCACTGGTAAAGGTCAATTCAGCAGTGCGATTGACTTCAAAGCTCTGCAACCATTCCACATCGGGACGGGTAGATTTCCAATAATTGGTAATCACGGCTTTACCCAAATACTGAGTGGTATAAAGACTCAGTTGATTGAGGGCTTCGAGCAATTCTTTTAGGGTAACCTGGGAAGTGGCATCTGGGACAGGGGAGGGTGCAGGAGCAGGTGCAGGAGCAGGTGCAGGGGCGGGTGCAGGGGCAGGAGCAGGGGCAGGGGAGGGAGAAGAATCTTTCCAGTAGGTTTCGTTGGAGAGGGTTAAACTACCAGCCAAGAGTCGGAAGGTGGCGATCGCCGTAGCACTATCGGCAACTAATTCGGTTTTCAGGTGATTGAGGGCATCGGCATAATTGCTATAAACCAAATCCAGGGTCGTCAGCACTAACAAAATCACGCCTTCGGGTAGTTTATAGATAAACACCTGATTTTGGGCAAACTGAAACTCAAAGGACTCAAATCCTTCTGGAGTGGTTTCGACCACCTGTCTTAAGCCTTGGGCTAGGGCCTCTTTTTGCTGAAAATTGAGGCTACTATCTACGCCACAAAAATAAGGACGCGATCGCCGATCGATTAGGGCGACTCCCGCAATTCCTGGTAAATTCAGAAAATCCTCAATTACCTCCCGTTTCATAAGTAGATGCTGATTTATCGTCTCCTGATTATGGGGTCATAGGTCTTTAATCTATTTATTTTGGGACACTTTCATGTCACAACGGTAGGGGGGAGAGGTTTTGAGTTAGGACACTTCAAGTCTAGACACCAAGGGTATAGGTCTGCTATGGGTCAATTATGAGTTCGGTCTTAATTTTACCCAATTATACGGTCTTACGTCTTACGTTCCCTAGGGTCTTTCTTGTTCGTCAGTCCACTGAACTCTCCGATATCCCATTTTAGGTTGATCACTCATGTCTGACCTTCCATTCACGTTGGATCAATTACGCATTCTCAAGGCGATCGCCCTTGAAGGCAGCTTTAAACGGGCCGCTGACAGTCTCTATGTCTCCCAACCGGCCGTAAGTTTGCAAGTCCAGAACCTAGAGAAACAACTCGATGTTCCCCTGTTCGATCGGGGCGGAAGACGGGCCCAACTTACGGAAGCGGGTCATTTACTGCTTCAGTATGGTGAAAAGATTCTTTCCCTGTGTCAAGAAACCTGTCGGGCGATCGAAGATTTGCAAAATCTCCAAGGAGGAACCCTCATTGTTGGGGCCTCTCAAACCACGGGAACCTATCTTTTGCCGGGGATGATTGGGGCTTTTCGGCAAAAATATCCGGATGTGGCCGTGCAACTGCATGTCCATTCTACTCGCCGAACCTGTTGGAGTGTCTCCAATGGCCAAATTGATTTAGCCATTATTGGCGGTGAAGTGCCGACAGAACTGCAAGAAATCTTAGAAATCTCTTCCTATGCTGAAGATGAGTTAGCGCTGATTTTAGCGCCTTCCCATCCCCTAGCTGCCCAGAGTAGGATTCAAAAAGAGGCTCTTTATGAACTGCAATTTATAGCCCTGGATTCCCAATCAACCATTCGTAAGGTGATCGATCAAGTTTTAACCCGGTGTGGGATTGAAACCAATCGCCTGAAAGTGGAAATGGAACTCAATTCGATTGAAGCGATTAAAAATGCGGTACAAGCCAATTTAGGGGCGGCTTTTGTTTCGGTTTCGGCCATTGAAAAGGAATTACAAATTAATCTGCTTCATCGCTCCTACATTGAAGGGGTGTCCATTCGCCGTACCCTGTCGGTGATTGTCAATCCCAATCGCTATCGCTCTAAAGCGGCTGAAGCTTTTCGGACGGAAATTCTACCGGCTTTCACGACCCAAGGTAAAGTAGGGTTAACTCCCCCCACGGATATCGGGATCGATCTCAATGCCACTCAAGGGGCCAATCGAGAATCGTCGGCATCCTTGGAGGATTAACTGGGGTCTTTTGTCCGTTCTCACTCTTTTGCCCTCTGGCCTATGGATATTCATTGCACACGCCCAAAATGTCAGCGTCCGCTCAATCGAGTTCCTGAGCTGGATCGCCCAGAAAAACTGAAAACGACTTCCCAGAAATATTGCACGTGCTGTGGAATGCCTTTAATTTTGGCCGGCCGGTATTTACCCCAACGGTTATTGGGTCAAGGGGGGTTTGGTGCGGCTTATTTGGCTCTCGATCGCTATACGCCGACGTTGCGCTCTTGTGTGGTCAAACAGTTTCAACCGGCGGGGCAATTATCGTCCCAACAATTGGAGATCGCCCAACAGCATTTTGAACAGGAGGCTTTGGTGCTTGAGGAGTTGGGGAACGAACATCCCCAAATTCCTCGGCTTTATGCTTTTTTTCCGTTGTTGGTTCCGCCATCGGCTCAAGGGGAAGAAAGCCAATTTTTTTATTTGGTTCAAGAATGGATTGATGGTCAAAATTTAGAGGAAGAGTTGGAATATACTGGCCCGTTTTCGGAACAAGATATTCTGACTTTGTTGCGCCAAATTTTGCCGGTTTTACAGTTTGTTCACGATCGCCATGCGATCCATCGGGATATTAAACCCTCGAATATTATGCGGGATAAGAAGGGGCGATTGGTGTTGCTCGATTTTGGTGCAGTTAAGCAGGTTAGCCAAGGTTCGGGCGGCCGGTCTACGGAGATCTATTCCCAAGGGTTTGCGCCTCCGGAACAAATGGCGGGAGGCCAGGTTTATCCTTCTACGGATTTGTATGCTCTGGCGGTGACTTGCTTGACTCTGTTAACCCATAAGAGTTCTCAGGAATTATACGATTCTTATAATAATCGCTGGAAGTGGCGATCGGAAATTGATTTATCTGAACCCTTGGCTTCGGTTTTAGATAAAATGTTGGCTCTGTCTCCCTATCAACGGTTTGCTAGTGCTGATGAGGTTCTAGAGGCCCTGCGTTCCCAATCTATTCCTTCTATGAGTCCCTCAACGACTCTTCAGGCTGCTGGGTCTCCTGCGGTGGCGACTCCACCCCCAACTCCGGCTAAACCGGTAGCTGTAACTTCTAGTTTTTCTACTCCGGAATTGTTGATGATTTCTACATTTACGGGGTTTGAAGCGGTAGTTTTGGCTTTGGGGTTAACGAATCTATTTGGGGTGAATGGGATCGGTATGGGACTCTGGGGTGTGATGATGGGAGGATTGGTTTATGCCCAATTTCGCCGTTGGATTGAACGGGTTGATTTAGGGATTATAGCTGTGATTTCTTGGGGGATCTTGTTATTTGTACCGCCCCTCCGGGGAAGCCAACCCTTAGATGTTCTGTTAATTGTTCCGATTTGTGTGGGAGCGGGTTTAGGGTTGATTATGTCTGTGTTTCGGTTGATTTTCAAAATGGGTAATGGGCAGAAGGGTAATGGGTAATGGTGTAGATCTTGAATATGGCGATCCCAATGGGATTAGTGTGCCGAATGGGTGTTTTTTTGGTTTACCCTATTCGGTGGCGGAGGCGGAAGTTGTGTTTTTGCCGGTTCCGTGGGATGTGACGACTTCCTATGGAGAAGGGGCGGCCTGGGGGCCACAAGCGATTTTAGAGGCTTCGGTACAGTTGGATTGGTATGATTTTGATGTGCCGAATGCTTGGAAAATTCCGTTGGGGACAGTCTCGATTGATGAGGGGATTTTAGCTCAAAATGGTCGGGTGAGGGCGATCGCCAAGCAGATTATTGAGCATCTGGAAGCAGGGGGGAAAAGTGACGATCCGGCGATCGCCCCCTCCCTCGCTACGGTCAATCAAGCCTCGGCGGATCTCAATGATTGGGTTTATACTCAAAGTCGGAACTATCTAGAGCAAGGTAAACGGGTGGCTGTGGTCGGAGGGGATCATAGTTCGCCCCTAGGATTAATGCAGGCTCTGGGTCAACAGTATCGAGACTATGGCATTTTGCAGATTGATGCCCATGCCGATCTGCGTCATGCCTATGAGGGATTTACTTATTCTCATGCTTCAATTATGGATAATGCTCTCAAGATTCCCCAGGTTAGCCGCTTGGTTCAGGTGGGAATTCGGGATGTATGCGAGGCAGAAATGGAGCGGGTAGGGGGCGATCGCCGCATTGTTGCCTTTGATGATTGGCAGCTCAAAGCTAATGCTTATGAAGGCATCACTTGGGCAACCCAATGCCGGAAAATTATCTCTCATTTACCCGATCGGGTTTATATTAGCTTTGATATTGACGGCTTGAATCCTACTTATTGTCCCCATACGGGCACACCTGTACCCGGAGGATTAGAGTTGAATGAAGCCATCTATTTAATGAGATCTTTGGTTCAAGCGGGTAAAACGATTATTGGGTTTGATGTCTGCGAAGTTGCCCCTGGTGACACAGGGGATGAGTGGGATGGCAATGTGGGAGCCAGAATCCTCTATAAATTAGCCTGTTTAAGCCAGTTTAAGAAAACAGAGAGAGCCGCTCATCCCCAGTGGCAAACAGTTGATTGATTTTTTGGCGCACCCAAGTGAAGGGGTGATTGGGAGCTTTGCCAAGGGCTTGGTTATAACTTTGATAGGCTTGGTTGTATTGTTGCAAATGATGGAGGCATACACCCCGAAACAGTTGTAGGGTTGAGTCTTTAGGATTGAGGCTCAGGGCTTCTTCAAAACTCCACAGGGCTTTTTGATAGTGGTGGAGATGGGTACAAGCGCATCCTCGCTGAATCCAAAGGTCGATGTTTTGCGGATCGAAGATCAGGGCGCGGTCAAAATGACCGATCGCCTCTACATAGTTTCCTTCTTCCACACAGCGCTCGGCTTTTTGGGCGTAGTTTTGGCTCATTAATGTTTTCGTCATAGCTTTTCTCATTTTTTATACTGATTTTCACCTGAAGATTCACCGTTGAGCGCTAGGATTTCATAGACTAAACGCGCTTGTATTTTTCAGTATCTTACGAGAAAAGAAAAATGGGAATAAGGGTATCACCCCCTAGGGGAGTGCGTTCGCTCTAGAAATATAGTTTAGGGTTAATGCCGTGAATTCACTGAAATTGGTTGAGTGATTCCAGAACAATTTGCGGAGGAACCAGGGTATTTGCACATAAAATGCCCGAAGCCGCAACCGCAGGAACACCAATTCCTGGTAGGGTGCTATCACCGACTCGATACAATCCTGGAATTGGGGTATGGCAACTGGGCCAGGTTCCTTGACCGGGGGCTATCGCCGGCCCATAGGTTCCCCGATGGCGACGCAAATAATGGGAGTGGGTGAGGGGAGTTCCCACCAGCTCTAGAACAATGCGTTCTCGGATATCGGGAATCACTCGCTCTACGGCCTGATAAAGGGGTTGGGATTTGACCCATTTGCGATCTGCATACTCTGGATCGCGACTCCATCGAGCAAAGGGTTCTAAAGTATAGGCATGAAGACAATGATGACCCTCTGGGGCCAGACTTTTATCCCACACGGAAGGGATAGAAATCATACAAGTATTGCCAGGGGTGGTCACATCTACCTCTTGAGAATGGACGACCACATGATGGCCGGTTAACCCCTCTAATCCCTCGGCGCGAATGCCTAAGTGGAGGTGCATAAAGCTCTCGACCGCAGGTGTAGATAACTGTTGCTGACGGTAGGAACTCGGCAGGTCTTCGGGGGATAATAGATGGGTGAATGTATCCCAAAGGGTAGCATTAGAAATAACAATGGGAGCGGTTAAACGTTCCTTGCGCCGTAACTGCACCCCTGTCACTCGTCCTTGCTCGATTGAGATTTTCTCTACATGGGCCCCTAGTTTCAGTTCACCTCCCCATCGGGTTAATCCCCTGATTAAGGCCTGGATAATGGCTTCACTGCCGCCTAGGGGATAGTCTACAACGGAGCGATCGCGCTCTCCTAACATAAATGCCACTTCTGGCGCTACGGTTCCATCAGCTTTGAGACCAGAGAGTAAAAAGCATTCAAGATCGATCAGTCGTCTTACCCAAGGGTCTCGAACGGTACGATTTAAAATATGGCCCGCAGAACGGTTAAGGATGCCTAGATGGGGAAGCAGTTGCCAGAGAGCGGGTAAATAGCGCGTAGCCAAAATGGGGAGCAGTTTCCAGTCCGATCGCAGAGCAATAGTGGGAATCTGACTTAGAGCTTCGTAGAGTTGCAGGAGCGGTTTTTGGAAGGCTTGCAGTTCCTTGGCTCCTTGGGGGGTAATTTGGGCTAAGGCTTGTTGATAGCGATCGCTTTGACAATATATAGGTAAGGTTCCATCGGGGAAATGATAATGGCCCAAGGGGTCATAGGCGATCGCCTCCACCCGTTCCCCCAAAATCTTCAACACTTGGCACAGAGGGTTTAGGGAGTCAATATCGCCCAACCCACAATAAAACGACGGCCCCGTATCAAACCGAAAGCCTCGACGGGTAAATCCATGGGCCGCTCCTCCAGGAACCCCATGACTTTCACAAATAATCACCCGTTTGCCATAGTAAGCCAGCAGCGCCCCCGCCACTAATCCCCCAATGCCACTACCAATGACCACCACATCTGCGTCTGACATCCTTCCATCCTTAATCCTACTTGTACACTTCACATTTCTATTATGCAAAGACTAGAAAATTCCACTGAAAAAGTTGCCCTAGATACATAAATAAACTATAATAGGAAAAATTAGTTTTAATAGATCTTTAAATTCAGGTAGCCATAAGGTAAACTCATTTGAAGACCTATTAAAACTGTTACGATCGGACTCTCTAAAACCGAGTTTCCGATCGGCTCGGAAAGGCTCAAGCAACACCTAAGCCTTTCAAATCCCATCACTATTTTAGAGTTTCAAGAGGCAACAGCGATGAATTTCCGTTATCGCGGCATACAATATGAACGCACTCTACCTTCTGTAAAGAGTTCTGAAGAAAACAGTCTACCGGAATCGACGATGCCCCAATCGTCTTTATCTTCCTCTGTGGACTTGCAAACCCTACAGCTCTACAAGACTGTAATCGTCTTGATTGTGGCCTTGATGGCTGGGGTCGCTTCATTAGTCATTTGACAGCGTTGATTGATAACGAGTGAGTGGTTACTCTTCTCCCCATTAGACGGACTGTTGATGTCAAAAAAAAATGAAGTCATCCTAGGGATCTAACGGGGTTCGCCACCAGAAAGCAACCGAGACCTAAATTTTTAAGTTTTAAAGGCCATGTAAGGCCCCTTTTCGGCCAATTTCAGACATTTGCATAAAAATATCTTGCGAACTTTGAGCTTCAGCATTGTCAGGAGGAGACAGTTGGATATAAGTCCCATCAGGCTGAAGTTCCCAAGCGTGACGGTTATCAGCCAGCATAACCCCCAGAATTTCTTGTAAATCTTTTTGGATTTCTGGATCGTCGATGGGGGTAATGGCTTCTACCCGTCGGTCAAGGTTTCGCGGCATCCAATCTGCACTACCAATATAGGACTCTTCAGCGCCTTGGTTGTGGAAGTAGAAGATCCGAGCATGTTCCAAGAAGCGACCGACAATACTAATGACGCGGATGCGATCGCTCACCCCTGTAATTCCGGGGCGCAAACAACAGATTCCCCGTACAATCAGGTCAATTTGCACACCCGCCTGAGACGCTTTATAGAGCGCTGCAATAATTTTGGGATCGACCAGAGAGTTCATTTTTGCCACAATTCGAGCATGGTGGCCATTGCGAGCATGTTCGATTTCCCGCGCGATCAACTCCATCATCCGCGATCGCAAATTCACCGGAGCCACCAACAACTTGCGATAAGACCGTTGTCGAGAATATCCCGTCAAAAAATTAAACAAATCCGTCAAATCTGCCCCCAACTCATCCCGACAGGACAGAATCCCCAGATCTGTATATAATTTTGCCGTTTTTGGATTATAGTTTCCCGTACCAATATGCACATAACGGCGCATACGATCCGAATCTCGGCGTACCACCATCACCACCTTCGTATGAGTTTTCAAGCCCACCAACCCATACACCACATGAACCCCAGCACTTTCTAGAGTTCTGGCCCATTGAAT
The DNA here is from genome assembly GCF_030068445.1 of Roseofilum halophilum BLCC-M91. Taxonomy (GTDB): domain Bacteria; phylum Cyanobacteriota; class Cyanobacteriia; order Cyanobacteriales; family Desertifilaceae; genus Roseofilum; species Roseofilum halophilum. The sequence continues at coordinate 14,040 of NZ_JAQPOK010000105.1, forward strand.
ATTATTCTCCTCATCAAATCGAGCCTTCAACTCCACTAAAGCCACCACTTGTTTCCTATTTTCGGCTGCTGCAATCAAAGCCTTCACAATGGGAGAATCTCCAGAGGTTCGATACAACGTCATTTTAATCGCCACAACTTTCGGATCGTGGGCCGCTTCCGTAATAAACCGTTGTACCGTAGAACTAAAAGACTCATAGGGATGATGGAAAAACAAATCCCGCTCGCGAATTAACTCAAAAATGCTTTGACCCTCTTCTTGTTCCATGGAAAACGGATCGTTTTGTAGCTCCCGCAAGGCATGAAGATGATGAGGAATTCTAGGCGACCATTCTGGATCTTTCAGATGGGGGAGAGGCAGAGCCATCAAGCTCATCAAATCGCCTAAACCCACTAATCCTTCCACTTCATAAACATCTTCTTCCTTTAAGAACATTTCCCGAATTAACATCTCACGAATTTTCGGTGGCGTATTCACCATGATTTCCATACGCACCACCAACCCACCAATGCGACGTTTACGCAATTCTTGTTCAATGGCCAAAAGCAGATCGTCGGCTTCATCTTCTTGCACCGACAGATCGGCATTGCGAGTAATCCGAAAGGGATAATATTCTTGGATGTTCATGCCAGGAAATAAGGGTTCCAAATTATGGGCAATAATTTGTTCTAAGGGAACCCCCATCCAACGAATTTTACCGCGATCGTCAGCAGGATTATACAACTCAGTAGGTAATTCTAAAAACCGATCCAATGTTCTCGGTACTTTGACCCTGGCAAAATGATCTTCATTGGTTTGTGGATCGTTAACGAGAACGGCTAAATTGAGGCTGCGATTGGAAATATAGGGAAACGGATGGCTAGGATCGACTGCTAGAGGGGTTAAAATGGGGAAAATTTGCTTTTCAAAATATTCTTGATAATAGAGACGTTGTTCTGGGGTCAGATCGATATAATCGACTAAATAAATCCCTTGTTCAATGAGCTTAGGTTTAAGATATTGGTGAAAATGTTGATGTTGTTTTTGTACCGTGGGATGCAATTGTTGGCTGATTTCTAGAAGTTGTTGTTCGGGGGTACGGCCATCGGCTGTCAATCGATGAACTTGTGCTTCGACTTGTTTTTTCAATCCCGCGACTCGAACCATGAAGAATTCATCGAGATTGCTGCTAAAAATGGCGAGAAATTTCAAGCACTCTAATAAGGGAGTTCGCGGATCAAAGGCTTCATGTAAGACTCGTTTGTTAAATTCTAGCCAACTGAGTTCTCGATTAAAGTAGTATTGAGAATCTTTGAGATCGAGCTGGGGGGTTGATTTCTTGGATTTAGGCATTATGAATAGGAGGTAAGTCAGCACAGGAAAGGAAACCCCCTATCTCACCTGATGTAAAGAGGTTGGCTGGGTGAGTTGGGGGATTTATTCGTATTTTACCCTATTGAGAGAGATACTAGAATGGGATTAAGTCAGGATTAAGTTGGGATCAAGGACTTATTAAATCTTGACAAGAATTGAGTCTAGGCGATCGCCGAAATCGCAAAAATATGACCTTTCCAGGCGGGAATATCTAAATAGAGTCCTTGGGTGGATAACTCCTGGCCTTGCCGTTCATAATAGGCGGAACTGATTAAATCTTGGAGTGCGTAGGAAACGGGTTGCCAATTCCAGGGCAGATGGACATAACATTGTCCGGGATAGGGGGCATAATTGACGACCACTAGCACCCGTTCCTGGTGTTCTGTGTGCCAACCAAAGGCAATAAAATTAGCCGAAGTGCCGTTATATTCCCAGGCCGGGCGGCAGTCCAAGAGCTGCCAGTTGCCTTGGCGCAGAACTGGGGAGCGCAAGGTTTGTAGGAGTTTCTCATAGAAGTGTTCTAAGGCAGCATTGGGGGTTTGTTTAGGGCTGCGACACAGATGGATCGAGACTTTTTGCGTCCATCCTTGCAGTTGCCCATGGTGGAAAAATCTTAATCCCGGACAAAGATAGGTGAGCAGGGCGGCGGCTTGATGGCTACCGAAGGGAAAGGTGGCGGCAGCGCGGGGTTCATCATGGTTTTCTAGGAAGCGGACGGAGCGCTGTTGATACTCTAAGGAGGCGCTAAAGTGTTCGCGCACGGGAGAAGCTTGTTGGCTGTGGAGGCGATCGTAAAGGCGTTTGTCGTAGGTATAATCAAAGCCTTTCTGTTGCAGCGTCCATTCTAATCCCCAGTAGACTTCTGCCATGAAGGTAAAGTTGGGGTGCTGTTGTTTGACTTGCTCAATGGCTGGAGGCCAAAAAGAGTGGGCGATAATTCCCCAGGTGCGACGAAAAATGTCGGGCAAGATTAACATGGCCATGTCGCAGCGCACCCCGTCGCAGAGTTGGGCAATGTTGAGTAATTCGTCGGTCATGGCTCTTAAAACGTCAGGGTTGCCATAGTTGAGTTGTAGGGTATCGGGCCAACCGGAGAAATAGGGGTCTCGCCCATGGGCAAAGATGCCTTGTTGGGGAATTTCGGTGTAGTTCTGGGGTTCCTGTTGCCTCTCTTCTGGGGTTCCTTGGATGTAGAAGTGGGGATGTTCTTGTACCCAGGGGTGATCGGGGGCGGTATGGTTGGGGACAAAATCGAGTAGGAGTTTGAGACCTCGTTGGTGGAGGCGATCGCGAAATTTTTTGAGCGCAGATGGCTCCCCAAAGTCGGGATGTAGTTGATAGGCTTTGATGGCAAAACAAGACCCACAAATATCGCTTTCGGTTAGATCGGGCAGGAGTTCTTGGTATTCCCTCACCCATTCGGGGTGGGTGCGCGAGACTTCTCGGCCTAGGGTTCCCGTTTCCCAGATGCCTAGGGCATAAATCCAGTCAAATCCGAGTTTAGCCCAGCGATCGAGTTCGCTGTCGGGGATGTCGTTTAGGGTCGTTGGACGGTTTAATGCTTGGGAAAGATCGTGGAGTCGCAGGCGGATGTTGAGTTGATAAAGGGTTGGATTCACAGTAAAAAATATTAAAGGATGTTCAATCAGACCAGGGTCAACTAAAGCAATATTGAAGTTTATGGGTTTATTGTATCCTGGCGTACTGCACCAATTATCATTATCGGTGTGCGCTGGAGGGCCAATCCTGATGGATCGGGTGATGGGGGAATAGGGGGATAGGGGGAGCGCACAACAGATTGGGTGGAACGAGTGAGTTGTTGGAGCTATGGTTAAAACAGTGATTGATGTTCCTCATAGAGCTAGAAAAATGCGGTATGACCTGAAGTGGCGATCGCTTAGGCTTGCACTTCCGTTTCCCAATCGGTAGGATTTATACGGTTCTGTTTAAAGTGAGTGGAATCGAGAAAGCTGCCCCGATGAATAACCCTGTTTCAGTTTCCCCGTCTATGCTTAAACCCCGTCGTCAGCGGAAAAAGTGGTTTTGGAAATTAGCTCTCCTGTTAGGGATGCTCTCGTTGAGCTACAAAGTGATTAAGAGTTATTTCCAGCAACCTGACGCGATTTTAGTCTTAGGGGGTTCGGTGGTGCGGGAACAGTTCGCGGCTGATTTTGCTCGCCAACATGGGCATTTAGAGATCTGGATTTCTGGGGGGAGTAATCCTGAGTACGCTCAATGGTTATTTATGGAAGCGGGGATTAGTTTGGAGCGCCTCCATTTAGATTATGAAGCGGTGGATACGGTGACGAATTTTACGACTTTGGTGGATGAGTTTAAGGCTAGGGGAATTGATAGTGTTTATTTAATTACTTCAGACGATCATATGCGTCGCGCTCAGGTGATTGGGCAAATTGTGTTTGGCAGTCGAGGAATTGAGTATAAACCTTTATCTGTGCCGTCTGGACGGGAACCGGAACCGATGGAGAAGGTGGTGCGCGATGGGGCGAGGTCGATTTTGTGGGTGATGACGGGCAAAACGGGATCGAGTTGGAAAGAGTGGTTTTTAGAGGTTAAATAAGAAAGTTGTAGGGTGGAGAAATGCTATGAAAATGGACTGCCAAGCGATCTAAACCACTTATAAAACTGTCACAAGTGCCAAAAACCTGAGTGATTTGCTCGCTATTATCCAAGATAAATCTCTCCTCAAAAATGAATTATGGTCTCTCAAAGCTTAGGAAACTCTAAAAGCTTAGGCAATTTTATTGCCTTTAGCGTTGGATTAGTGCTGATTGTTTTGGTCACTTTTGGCCTATTAACTTGGCTTCATATTCCCACGGGTAGCTTTTTAGATTGGATTGTGGGAACGGCGAGTTTTTGGTGGTTGATGGCCATTGTTACTGTGCCTTGGAATGTCTATTTTGCGGCTAAATCGGTTTTAGACAATGCCCAGGAATCGATGAATAAAGGTATTCCGGTTAACTCAGAACAACAGCGTTATGTGAGTGTGGTTGCTCGTCGCGCTCTGCAAATTGCGATCGCCCTTCATTTGATTTCGGCGATCGGTCTTTACTTATTAGCTGTCACCGGTATTAGTGCAATCGGCTACATTAGTTCGGGTGCGGCACTCTTATTTACCGGCTTAAGACCGGCGATCGCCTTCTATCAATATCTCGTCCTTCGCCTCACCAACCTCAACCAACGCTTCAAATATCCCCGCGAAGACATCCTCGAAGTACGAGGACGGCTCATGGAAATGGAAAAAACCCTCAAAGCCCTCACCAAAAAACTCGATCAAAACCATCAGCAGCATCAAGGGCAACTAGACACCCTACGCCAAGACTTGAGCCGGTTAGCCACTGCCCACGAAGACCTCAAAGCCACCAACCAAGCCGCCCATCAGCAACTTTCTAGAGAAGCCCAAACTGCCCTAGCCCAAATCAATGAAGACTCCCAATTTCTCAACCATGCCAGAGAAATTATTCGCTTCTTCAAAAGTGCATAAGCGCTACGGGCTGGTAATGGGTAAAAAGCGCTGTAAAAAGAAAAAGAGGGGGTTAAATTCCCCCTCAAACGTATATCAATTCAGGCCAATAGTTCTCTATTTAATGCTAACTTTAGCGCCCGATTCTTCAAGCTGCTTCTTAGCATCTTCTGCCGCATCCTTAGCCACCGCTTCCTTAACCGCTTTAGGCGCAGATTCCACCATTTCCTTGGCTTCTTTCAGACCCAAACCAGTAAGGGCACGAACTACCTTAAGCACGGCAATTTTCTTATCAGCAGGAACTTCTTCCAGAATCACATCAAATTCGGTTTTCTCTTCAGCTTCCTCAGCCGGAGCCGCAGCACCAGCACCGGGAGCCATCATCATCATGCCACCAGCCGGAGCCGCAGCACTAACCCCGAAGGTTTCTTCGATTTGCTTCACCAGTTCAGAGGCTTCGAGCAGGGACAGGGTTTTAAGCTTTTCAACGATTTCGTCAGTAACAGCAGACATAGTTAGGTATACTCCGTATTAGTCATTTACGATCGGGTGAAGGGGATTCTAGGCAGCATCACTGCCAGCATCCCCTCCTTCTTTGTCCACGTAGGCCTGAAGGCCACGGGCAACCGAGGATGGAACTTCTTTGATACCAACGGCCAGTTTGGTGGCAACGCCATTGATGGCTCCAGCAATTTGACCGATGAGTTCCTCTTTAGAGGGCAAGTCACCAATGGCTTTGATCTCTTCCTCGGAGAGGGCGCGGCCTTCCATGACTCCGCCCCGGAGGGTAGTTTTCTTGGTGGCTTTTTGAAAGCCTTGATAGGCCTTAATGGCTCCACCAATGTCGTCTTTAACCAGTAAAAAGGCCGAAGCGTCGGAAAGGAACTCTTTCATGGGTTCCCAAGCTTCATCCCCTTCTACGGCTTTGCGCATTAGGGTATTCTTGGTGACCTTGCAGGTGGTTCCGCTTGGGCGCAGTTGTTGCCGTAAATTGGTGATTTCAGCAACGGACAGACCTTTATAGTCAATCACAACGGCCAGTTGGGTATCCTTCAAGCTTTCTTGAAGCTCGGCAAGGATCTCCTTTTTGTTTTCTAGGGTTCTCCCCATTGATGTGTTACCTCCATGGTCTGAGTCAGAAATTACTCCGACTTTGGCATTAGTGGCCTAACAGAAACGCCCCGACGGGGGAGCCGGGGCGTTTCTGGGGAAAATGAGCGACCCAATGTGGCCAAACTGAGTTGGCGATCGGGGATTGAAGAACATTTTCGATGGGCCTCGGCAGGAAATTAAGCAGTAAGCACCTGCTATCTTGGGCTGAATTGATATAAAAAATTCAGAGGTTTAGAGTTTTAGACGCGCTGCAATCTAAATCTGTACAAGCTAGGCAGCTTCAGCAGCTTTGAGATCTCGTAATAAGGAAATATCGATCTCAATGGGCGGGCCCATGCTGGCACAAATATGGACGGTGCGCCAGTATCGACCTTTTGCACCAGATGGTTTGTTGCGATCGACTGTTTCCTGGATAGCTTTGAGGTTTTCCAAGAGATCTTCGGCACTAAAGGCTGCTTTGCCAAAGAGAATATGCACAATTCCAGTACGGTCAGCTCGGAATTCGAGTTTACCGGCTTTGACTTCAGAAATTGCTTGGGCCAGATCGAAGGTGACTGTTCCTGCTTTGGGTGAAGGCATTAAGCCACGGGGCCCCAGTAAGCGACCGAGTTTGGCGACTTGCGGCATCATGTCTGGCGTGGCAATGAGGCGATCGAAGTCCATGCGTCCTTTTTGAATCTCATCAATGAGTTCTTCAGAACCATAGACATCTGCGCCACCACTGGAGGCTTCTGAAACTTTTTCCCCTCTAGCAATAACGGCGACTCGGACAGTTTGCCCCGTTCCTTTGGGTAAAACAACGGTGGTTCTTAACTGCTGATCGGTATATTTGGGGTCAATTCCTAGGCGAATATGAACTTCTGCTGATTCTGGGAATTTGGCGGTTGCTGTCTCTTTGAGTAACTGAATTGCCTCTAACGGTTCATAGGGCCGGTCTTCTACTTTTTTGTACAGCTCTTGCAGTCTACGCGATAGCTTTCTAGGCATGTTTTTTGAGTCTCCTGGGGTGGATAACGAAGTTTGGGCTTCTCCCCCGCTATTGATTCAATAGGGTTGTCTTCAGATTAGACAATTTTATTATGGTAGCACAAGAAGAAGTATTCTTCTAGTCCACCACTTTGACTCCCATATTGCGGGCGGTTCCGGCGACGATATTCATGGCTGCCTCGATGTCATTTGCATTTAAATCGGGCATTTTAGTTTGGGCAATTTCTTGCAGTTGGTCGCGGGTAATGGTTCCGACTTTTTGTTTGTTGGGTTCGGCTGAACCTTTGTCAATTTTGGCTGCTTTTTTAATCAGAACGGAAGCGGGAGGGGTTTTGAGAACAAAGGTAAAACTGCGGTCTTCATAAACGGAGATTTCAACTGGAATCACCATTCCCGGTTGATCGGCGGTTTTGGCATTGTATTCTTTACAGAACATCATGATGTTTACCCCATGTTGACCCAAGGCAGGGCCAACGGGAGGAGCAGGGTTAGCTTTACCGGCAGGTAAGGCTAATTTAATCATGGCAACAACTTTTTTACCCATTGGCAATTATCCTAATTGATTTTATTGTTTTTCAACTTGGTTGAACTCTAGTTCGACTGGGGTATCTCGACCGAAAATAGAGAGGAGGGCTTTGAGTTTGCTCCGTTCGGGGCTAACTTCAATGACTTCTCCTTCAAAATCTTTGAATGGCCCAGATAAAACCAGGATTTTGTCACCAGGGGCCATATCAATTCTGACCACTGTTTTGTCTTCCTGGGTCTGTTTGAACATGCGCTCGACTTCTGTCGGACTTAGGGGAAGGGGTTTGACATGGCCCCGTCCTCGACCGTAGCGACGTTTTTGTTCTGCCCCTACAAAGTTAATCACATTGGGAGTGTTTTTGACTACTGGCCAGGTTTCGTCGTCGAGAACCATATGGATCAAGACGTACCCAGGAAGGACTTTTTCTACACTCTGTTGAGATTTGCCGCCTTTGCGGAATTGAACCGTGGATTTTTCCGGTATTTTGACTTCCAGAATGCGGTTGGCGACGTTGAGGGTTTGCTTCCGTTGTTCTAGGTTGTTTTTGACTCGCTTTTCACAACCGGAGGCTACCTGTACGGCATACCACCTGGGTTTTTCAGCCGGTTTGTTTTCGGTTTCCTGGAGGTCGGTTTCTCTGGGGTTTGACTCGAAAGACTCCTCTGATACCATGTTCAAAATACCTGACTGGCTGTCCACATGAATAGTTTATCGACTGCAAAGATGAGAAAGGCAAATAGTCCTACCATGGACATTACGGCAACAGATTCACTGATGAGTTGTTGGCGAGAGGGCCAAACGACTTTTTGCAGTTCGTCTTTGGTTCCTTGCAGGAATTTTTGGGTAACTTCTATGGGGTTTTCTGATTTTTCTTGGGCTTGAGCGGTTTCTTTTTTGGCCATGGTGTTTGGATCTCCCTTGTGATTCGGTGGTTGGGTGAGGGTGAAACTTTTCCCATGTTGGGAGCATGGGTGGGTTGGATTCTCCCCTGGTGTTGATTTCCAGTTTAACGAATCTGGCTTGTGTTTTACGACCTTTACACCACTTCCTTTTCGGCTGCTCAGGCAGCCCTAACCGGGACTGATGACACGCTGGCCAATTATGGATAAGCTAACGCGCCCTGGAGGACTTGAACCCCCGACATCAGGTTTTGGAGACCTGCGTTCTACCAACTGAACTAAGAGCGCACAGAAGTTTTTAATCACTTCAGCTCTCTGAATTATACAGCTCAATTGGAAGCAGTGTCAAGGGGGAGGGTTATTTGGTCTTGATTTTTTTGTTTAGGGGGCGATCGAAGCGCTGTTTGAGACGGGTGGCTTTACCGACGCGATCGCGGAGATAATAAAGTTTGGCACGGCGGGCTTTTCCTCGACGGATGACTTGAATGCTGGCGATCCGGGGGGAGTGGAGTAGAAAGACTCGTTCTACGCCTATGCCTTGGAAGATTCTACGAACGGTAATGGTTTCGTTGATGCCTCCATTGCGTTTGGCAATCACGACTCCTTCGTAGGGCTGGGTTCTTTCTTTGCCACCTTCACGGATTCTTACGCCGACTTTGATGGTATCTCCAACGTAGATTAGGGGAATTTCTGGTTTCATTTGTTCCGCTTCGATGGAGCGGATGATTTCTTGAGCGTGCATGGCTTTCTACTTCCTAAAAACTGACAATTTTCTATTATAACTCAAATCTTGAGTTTCCGTCTAGGAGGGATTGGGGTTATCCTAGAGGGTGGGTGAGTGTATGGAGTCGGGATGAGTAAAACTGAGGAGATTTTATCCCAATTACCGGGGGATGTGTTGGGAGGCTTGCGAAAGGCGGATAAGCTGTGGTTGAGTTTGCGCTCATCGAGTATCCCTGTTCCCCAAGTGATTACGGTAGCCGATCTGGGGGCTTCTAGGGATGAACCCTTGGATACGGATGTGGTTATTTGTGGAGGCACGCTAGGGATTATGATGGCTTGTGCCTTGCAGTTGCGGGGGATACGGGTAACGGTGGTGGAGCGGGGAATTTTGCGCGGCAGGGTGCAGGAGTGGAATATTTCCCGTCGGGAGTTGGGGGTGTTGGTGGAGTTGGGGTTATTGACTGAGGAGCAGTTGGAGGAGGCGATCGCCACTGAGTATAACCCAGCCCGGATTAGTTTTCCCGGTAGTGGCGACATTTGGGTTCAGGATGTCCTCAATATTGGCATCGATCCGGTGTTTCTGTTGGAGTGTCTGAAGCAGCGTTTTCTAGCAGCAGGAGGAACCCTGTTAGAGCAAACGCCGTTTGCAGGAGCGACAATTTACGGCGATCGCATTATCGTCAAAGCGGGAAATCAACACATTAACGCCCGCTTACTCCTCGATGCCATGGGGCACTTTTCCCCCATCAGTCAACAAGCAAGAGCCGGAACTAAACCCGATGCCGTCTGTTTAGTCGTCGGTAGCGTCGCTCAAGGCTATCCCAACAATGATACTGGCGATCTGTTTGTCTCCTTCACCCCACCGATGCATCATTGTCAATATTTTTGGGAAGCGTTTCCTGCCAAAGATGGACGCACTACCTATTTATTTACCTACTTAGATGCCCATCGCGATCGCTTTAGCCTCGAATTTTTCTATGAAGAATACTTGCGCTTACTGCCAGAATACCAAAACATTTCCCTCGATCGACTCACCTTTCAACGCGCCCTATTCGGCTTCTTTCCCTGTTATCAAAACAGTCCCCTTAAACTCCCCTTTGACCGTATTTTACCCATCGGCGACAGTAGTGGCAGCCAGTCGCCCCTCAGCTTTGGCGGTTTTGGAGCCATGATCCGCCACCTCAAGCGGTTAACCTTCGGCATTGAAGAAGCCTTAACCCTAGATACCCTACAACAAAAACCATTATCCCTACTCCAACCCTATCAACCCAGTTTATCCGTTACTTGGCTCTTCCAGCGCTCCATGAGCTTAAAAATGGAAAGTAAAGACTTTCTTGTACCTCCCAACGAATTACTCAGTGGTGTTTTTGCCATCATGGAAGAAGCAGGCGATGAAGTTTTACGGCCCTTTTTGCAAGATGTGGTACAATTTCCCGGCTTAACTCAAACCTTACTCCAAACCTGGATTAAAGAACCCATTTCCGTGCTAAAAATTATTCCCCAAGTTGGCTTACCCACCCTGTTGAACTGGACGATCCATTATCAGAACTTAGCCACTTATACCCTCTTAGATTTAGTCGGCAAATCCTTAGAACCCTATCTGAAATTCCTCTCTCCAGAGCAACTCTACACCTATCACCGTTGGCGAGAGGGTTGGCACTACGGCTCAGGACGAGATTATGAGTGAATCCTAATCCCCAAAATAGTAGGGCTGGAAATGCCCACCCTACCGGCTCTCTATTTGTGCTAAAATTACATAGTCATCTAATGCATAGTGACAATCAAAATGTAGTCCTAAATATTGGCGCAGTAAGGGAGTCATATGTTTCTGTTGAGAGAGGTTATCTCTAGCAAATTTATAAAAATCAGTGCCAGAGATAAGCGTTTCGCGATCGGTTGCCGCTAGATATTTATACTGGACTAACTTTAAACCTAGGGGTTTTAAAAATTGATCGATAACAGCGAACTCTTGCAGGCGATCGCTGGGATCTGTCAAGTCATAAGATTTCCATAGTTTTTTGTCTTGAATAGTGAGGATCACATATCCTTCGGGCTTCAGAGCATTACGGAAAATTTGATTATACATCTTCTGAGAATCACTCCGTAACTGAGGATCGGAAAAAAAGCAATGGGAAATGGTGATAAAATCAAAAAAATGCTTGGGGATTTTAGCCGGTTGATGACCATAATCGAAAAAACTAGAGGTATCAAAACGAAAATAGGTATTAAAGTTTTTGTTTTCCATATATTTTCGCCAGAATTGCAGACCGCGATATTGTAAGTCTTTTTGCTGCTCCCAAGAATAATAGGAAATATGCATAGGAGGAGTGAGCTTCCCGAATCGGTGCGTTCCGGCTCGCTTAATCTTGTTGCCAAAATCCAAGACTTGAACGAAGCCGGAACGCACCCTACCGCTTGGGGCAAAAAAGCGATCGCATCAGCAGGTAAACACAGCATTGTCGCGCCGCTATCAACGGGGATGTTATGAAGGGTGAGCGATCGCACCTGATTGCTAGGGATATACCCGCGCTTGGCTGCCGATGCGATCGGCTCGATTTGTAATAGTGAGGGTTGTGAGAACTTTGCCCATATTTGGGGTAGACATTGCTGTACCTCCGTACCTGACCACCAGTGTAGCCAATAGACTGGGGCAGTTAGCGTAGGAATTTCTAGGATAAGGAAGAGGGCGATCGCCAACCATCAATTCATCCCCGTCGATTCACCCATAATCAATGAGTTACGGTAGGGTGCGTTGCGGCTCAAACCCATGTCGAACCAAGAGGACAATCTACAAGCTGCCGCAACGCACCGGAGTCATAATCTGGCAAGGGTTCGTCTGGTATTTGTCGTTGGCTTCCTGAATCGGTGCGTTCCGGATCGCTTAATCTTGTTATCAAAATCCAAGACTTGAACGAAGCCGGAACGCACCCTACCGTCACTCTGGGTCAATTTTTTGCGTTATGTCGAGCTTTTGAATTGCCTGATTCAGTTCAGTAATTTATCGCCGACTAACGCACGCTACTCCTACCATGCTAGAAACGGAGATAATTTTCTGGATTTCTCGTATCTGTTGGGTGGCGGTAAGGACTGACATGAACTTCAAAGTGAAGATGTGGACCAGTAGAGTTTCCAGTACTGCCAACGTTACCAATCTTTTGTCCGCCACTCACTTGCTGTCCATACTGAACATCAATACTTGAGAGGTGTGCATAGACAGTTCGTAGACCATTATCGTGCTGTACCCGTACAAAATTTCCCCATCCATTCGCATGATAGCCAACCTCTATAACCTTTCCTGGCTTCGCAGCTTTCACACGAACATACAGGTTACTCCCTGTTGTTGATAAATCAATACCATTATGCTTGGGTCTTTGAGGTGTTCGATACCGATTCGCGTCATAAATAGTGTACGTTCCTGGATCTAGAGGATTCTGCCATCCGGAATTGGGCAAGCTCAAATTCCACAAGTGATAGTTATTTGAAGTGGAAGGATTGTCGTGCATATAAATTGAATTGCCACTGTCTCCACCTGAATCCAAAGCCTGTCCTGTAGCTTTATTCGTGACTAGATAAGCATCACCCACTTGCTCCAGTTTCCAGAGATGCCAAGGATTTCCCGTGTCAGGATCGGAGTGAGTGTAGGGTACACCAGGGCCACCTCCATCCAGAGCCTTTCCTGTTGCCTTGTTGATGATGATGTAGTAGTCGCCTACTTTCTCAAAGCCCCAAAGCTGCCACTCATTACTTGAATTTGGCGATGAATGAGGATAAACCGAACTGTTACTTCCCCCAGCATCTAATGCCTTATTAGTTGCCTGACTGACAAGTGTTGAAAAATGCAGGTTGGGAAAACGTGCTAGATTCTCATCTCGCCGATTACTAACCTGATTGGCGTTGACGACTAGGTAGTAGTTGGTTGCATCATTGCCTTGAGGTTCGACCCGTACAAAGTACTCACTGTTAGGTTCTAACTCATAGTCGGCCCAAGGTGATTTGCGATTCACAGAATTAATTGTGCCGTTGTTGTTTTTGCCTTCAATAACCTTTTTGCTCTGAAGGACTTTGCCATTATGGTCGAGTACCGTCATGCAGACATTGCCATCGAGCGGCCCGACATCCTCCCCGTTGTAGCCACTGCGTACCGCAAGACTCAGCAGCCGTCCTTGGCCGTCCGTCTTGAACTTGTAGAAGTCCGATTCACGTGCAGGTACCCCCACATGATCTTTCACAACGGTTCGCTTGTTGTCACCCCAACCCGCAATATTACCCAGGTCGCGAGCATCCTCGCGGCGATCGCCCGCCTGATCCAAGTTATGAACGAACTTGTAAGGCACATTTGGCATAAACCATGGCATAAACCATGGCATAGACCGCTTCGGTTCGATCTCCATGCGATAGTGCCCTTGGGGCAGAGAATCGTAGCGGAAAACTGCGTTACCAGTGCTATTGGGTGCCACTTTTGACCATTGACCATTGACCAAGCGGTAAAGCTGAGAGTTGTAGTAGGCAGCAGGAATATTTTTGTCTTGGTCATCTCGAATCGCCGTATAAAGCTGGCGACTCGTACCATCCACTGTGAATTCGTAGTCAAACTCACCCTTTAGGTTGGTAAATTCATAGCGACCATCCGCCTCAAGTCTGTTGAAGTTCAGCACCACATCGTAATTGGTTTTAGTGCCATTGAGCGCGGTTACTTCAGCGTAATATTTGCTGTTCGGTTCCAACCATTGAGCGCCAAATAAGGGCTCCCGAGATTTGGAATCTATCGGTTCTCCAATTTGTTTGCCGCCCTCATCTAAGATTCGTACCCGTACATCACCATCCAACAGACGCTGACGCTCCGCTTCGCTACCGTCGCTGTCCTGACTGCGTACTGCAAACCGTAATTCGGTTGCCATATCGTCCGTCGTGAAGACATAGAGATCCCGGTCTCCAGACGGCAGTCCGACGTGATCGCTGCGTACAATCCGTTGCCCCGCAAGCTGGCCGTTAACCGATTCGCGGTTAATGTTCCAAGCCTTGATACCGGTATCCCCAGCTTGGTCTAAATTCACAACCATCTCATAGGGAACGTTCGCTTTATTCTGCTCGACATCCACCTTGATGAGATATTTTCCATCTGGCAAATCTTTGTAATTTGTATAATTGCCACCAGGATCGATGTCAGTCAGGGGAACCTGTTGCAGCTGACCACCACCGAGATTGCGATAGACAGTGGTGCGTAAGTCAGGATGAGCCAGAGATGTATCCCGTGCCGCCAAACTAATATCGTTCTTATCCCCGTCTAACTCCACCCAGTATTCGCTACTGCCCCGCATATTAGGATAGGTGTGACGACCATCGGGAACCTTAACTACGTTGCTTGGTTTAACAACATCCCAAATCGGCTTAACGGTGGAAGGTAAATCGATATTGGGTAAAGCATTCCCAGTCCCGGTAAAGTAGGGAATTGCTTTCTGACCGTTCCAAATGATATACCCGCCGTCAAAGTATTGCACCGCAGGCATATTCACGCCATTAAATGCCTGTTCGAAGATTTGGATATCTCGTCGTGAATTGCCTAAACGCTGGCGATTCGCCTCATACACTGCGCGAACTTTATCGGCTGCCCGTTTCTTAGCAGCTACCTCCTCTGGTGAAGGCGATGGGGTGGGTTGAGGAGTCGGTGCAGGAGCCGGTGCGGGAGTCGGTGCAGGAATCGGTGCAGGAGCGGGAGCCGGTGCAGGAGCCGGTGCAGGAGCCGGAGCCGGTGCAGGAGCCGGTGTCGGACTTGCGGCGGGTTTTAAAACAGGTGGTTTAGGGTCTGGATAACCATTTATATACGCACTTGGAACCCAATAATTCGTGTCTTTAACGCGATACCACAATTCATCGGGAGTGCCTAACCACCAATCAGTCAGGCGACTACCATAAGTCCAACCATCAAATTCCAAGTAGGTATTGCTTGCCACAGCTTGTGACGATCGATCGTTTACGTTGGGAGAGTTGCGATACTGAACTCCATAATAGGGATGCCCAATCGGTGCAACAGTACCGTCAAAGTGGTCATCATAAATCTTGACGGCACGCTCGCCAGCGGTATAGGTTCCTTCCCCACTCCAAGTTTCAGGACTCAAGAGAACTGGTGTACTATGCTCCTCTGGCTTCATTTCTTTCGCCACCTGAACGGCTGCCAACAGATTCAATAAGCCAGCGCCCGTTTCAGCATCATCACCCGTGGTTCCCAAATCCGTCGCCGTATCGCGGATAATCTCCACTACCTGACGGTAATTTAACTCAGGATTAGCCGCCCAAACCTGAGACACTGCTCCTGTAACCTTCGCCGTCGCTACGGAAGTCCCCGCCATCGCATTGGTTCCTTCTCCAGCTAAAGACAATTGGGGATTCTCCATCGTTCCGCCATAGGCCATCACATCTAAACTCCGACCATAGCTAGAATAGTCGGTACGGTTAGTCCCTTTCCAAACCGACGTATCGGGGTCAAACTGTTCCGCCGCACCCACAGTCATAATGTTGTCAAACTCTTGAGAAGCCTGACCTAACGCCGACATCACGCTACCATCATTCCCAGCAGCAGCTACAATCAGCACATTATGTTGCCGCGCATATTCAATGGCTTCCCGCTCATCTGGCGTTAATTCATAGCGTGTCGTCACATTCCCCTGAGCATCTACCTGAGTTAAATCCATACTCAAATTAACTACCGCATTCGGTTGTCCCGACTCTTTGGCAGCATCCACAAATTCCACCAAAGACTCCGCCCATTGTCCCGAACCAATAGCACGACTCACCCACAGGGGAGCCGTATCATTGACTCCATCAATACCAATCTCATTGTCCTCAGTTGCACCAATAATCCCCAGGATATGGGTTCCATGTTCATTTCCTTCCCCTTCGGACAACAAAGGATTATCATCACCGTCAACATAATCCCTTCCCAGGGTAATCCGAGAATAGTCAATATCGGGATTATCCCCACTAAATCCCGTATCAATCACACCCACCAACGGTTGCTCAGTTTCCGCAAACTCGAATACCGTGGGTTCTTCTCCCCCCGACACCCACTGCTGCGCTACCGCTTCCAACCGGTTCACTAACCGCGTGGTTGCCACTTCCTGCACCTCAGAAAAGTCTTCAGAATTCTCCGCTAACGTTTCCGTCAGCGTCGTGACAGTTGCTTTGAGTTCCGTGATTGAACTCTCTTCAGTATCAATCTCCTCCAGATTAACTGCCAGCGTTTCCAACCGCTCAACCAGTTCTTGCTTGACTGTCGGTTCTGGTTCCACCCATGCCGTTTCCGTATTCTCTCCCTCAACCGTTTCAACACTTTCTTGTTCTTCTACCGCATTTTCCTCTACAACATCAGAACTTTCCTCGTTTTCAGTCTCCGTAGTCTCCGCAACAACCGCTTCTTCCTCCTCAACCGGCTGATTTTCTTCCGTCTCAGCAACCGGATTATTTTCTTCTACCGCAACCGGTGGTTCCTCCTCATCTGAGTTATCCTCAGTTGCCTCAGTTTCCTGCTCCACAACCACGGGTTCTACAGTATTTTCGGGTTCAGAAGCTTCACCCTCATCAACCGTTACCTCTTCCTCAACAGGTTTCTCCTCAGTTGCGTCACTCTCTTGCTGCTCAACAGTCGGTTCTACAGTATTCTCAGTTTCAGAACCTTCACCCTCATCAACGGTTACCTCTTCCTCAACAGGTTTCTCCTCAGTCTCCTGCTCCACAACCTCTGGTTCAACCACATCAGCAGTGACAGTTTCTTCAACTACATTCTCTTCACCAACACTCTCATCCGCTTCTGTGGTATCCTCCAAGAATTCCAGTAGAGTCTCCACATCCTCGACTAAATCTCCTGCGAGTTCATCCACCGCATCGGGAGTGACATAGGGCTTAACATATTCGATAATCCCTTTACCTAACTCAGTTTCGCGCCAATCTTCTCCTTCTGCAAGCACCTCATCCATCAGCGCGGCTTTGCCTTTGGCTCCCCGAACCTGGAAGATGATATCGTTGTAATCCGAATCAGTCTTACCATCCATGCGGATATCTTCCATCACGAAGGTGGAGCCATCCCCAGTAACATCGGCAATTTGTCCCACATGGAAGCCTTCGTAGGGATTGGAGGTTACCATGGAGAAGAGAGGACGACCGGAACCGCCAAGTCCTGGATTGTCGAATACTTTGGCTACCGTCTTATTGGGAACTAACATCACCCCAAAGGTATCTCCCGATCGCATATTAAAGCTTTTCACGCCCAAATATTCCCCCGCATTTTGGTCGCGCTCGCCCAATTTACCACTAAATCTCGCCCCTTCATCCGCATCGGAAATTACGACATGACCTTGTTCTGAGCTACTTAAGGCGCGACTGGAGGCTTCTTGAATAAAGTCTTCGGAACCGGGTTCAAATTCATCCATTCCCTCTAAGGAAAAGATAGCCAGTTCGCCTTGATATCCCCCACCGTCAAAGATATAGTCAATCTCCACTTCTCCCGTTTCT
>NZ_JAQPOK010000106.1 GCF_030068445.1 Roseofilum halophilum BLCC-M91
TTGGCGTTCCTGCTCGGCTTCTTGTTCTAGGGTTTTCAGTTTCTCTTGCTCGGCTTTAATTAACCCTTCTACTAAGGGCGGATTCAGCAGTTCTTGTACTGATACAACCCAGTCTGGAAACTGAGGGGATACAATGGTATCTGTTTCCTTAAAGTCCTGATACTCATATCCCTCTTCATTGGTAGGATTCGTAAACACGCGCACCTGTTTCTTTTTGGGGTCAATAATCCAGTATTCTGCTATTTCTGCCACTTCATATTCATTGCGTTTAATCACATAATCATCTCGACGATTCGTGCTAACGACTTCCACGACTAGGATCGGCTTTTCGGCAAAATCTAAGACTCCTGCTCCCCCTCGGTCTCCGACTTGCTCCCACAAAGCTTGCTCACAGACTACAGCATCGGGAATACGGGATGTTTTTTCTTCAGTCCTGACACCAACGATGGTTTTGGCAACTAAAGATAAATTCTGGTCAGCAAAGTAGTGCTGGAGTTGATAGACCAAAAACTCGCAGATTTGGCAATGCTTGAGGGTGGGTGTATTCATGGGGATCAGTTTTCCTCGGTATAATTCCTGGAGAATATCGGGTTCTCCTTCATACTCTAGATACTCCTCGAAGGTGAATAGACGCTCTTGAGGTTCTTGGGGTTGGGGAGCGTCTGGAATTGTTGTTTGAGTCATCAGGTGAGACCTCGATCGTGGGTTATCCGTAAATTTTAGCCAAAATGCAGTTAATTCTGTGTTGAAACAAGACAAGGGGCCTTGGGGCCCCTTGTTTAGCGCAGCGTTATTAAGAATGGGGATTTAAGTGAAGGTATTGGCCCAATCTTTAATCCAATTTAGGGTGTCATGGACGTTTTCTAGGGTGGCGGCTTCACAATACAGACGTAACACGGGTTCGGTTCCGCTAAAGCGAACGAGGAGCCAACTGCCATCTGATAATCGGAATTTATAACCGTCAATGGTGTTGCAGTCGGTAACGGCTTTTCCGGCAATTTCGGTGAGGGGATGGGTGTCTAATTCTTGTACAAGACGCGATCGCACGTCCATGTTGGCTAAGGGGATATCAATGCGATCGTACATGGAGGAAAACCCGGTTTTTTCTTGCAGTTTACTATACAGATGGCCAAGGTTTTGCCCGGATTGCACGACGGCTTCGAGAACATAGAGGGCGGAAAGTAGGGCATCCCGTTCGGGAATATGGGTGTTATAACCCACACCACCGGATTCTTCACCGCCGATGAGGACGGAATGTTCTAACATGCGATCGGCGATATATTTATACCCGATCGCCGTTTCATGGACAGATAGGTTATAGAGTTGGGCCACTTTGGGCATTAAATCGGAACCACTGATGGTTTTAACGACTTCCCCGGTAAACCCCCGTCGGGTGGCTAAATGTTCGATGAGGACAGGGATCAGAATTTGGGTACTCATGTATGTGCCGTCTTTATCTATGGCAGCGATGCGATCGCTATCCCCATCAAAGACTAAACCCGTGACCAGATCTGAACTTTCTCCAGAGCTAGAAAAGTTCTTCATGTCCTCTAATAATTGGGGCAAATATTTGGGAAGAGGTTCGGGCGCACCGCCATCAAACAGGGGGTCGCGATCGCCATTTAATTCTCGAATATCTACCCCTAAAATTTCCGCGAGTCCTCCCCCGGCTGCTCCATGCATGACATCGGCAAAGACGGTTAATTTACCTTGGATAATCGCCCCTTGAATGGCTCCAATATCCACCTTAGAGCGCAGAATTTCACAATAGGAGGGCCAAGGATCGAAAGACTCTAGGGTTCCCGGTTGTTTCGCTGGGGGAAGATCTTGACCGAGTTTAGCTTCTATTTTTTGGGTCACTTCTGGGGAGACAGAACCGCCAAAAGCTCCTTTGACTTTCAAGCCCAGATATTTACCAGGGTTATGGGAAGCGGTCATTACAATTGCACCGAGGGCCCCTCTTTCTTTAGCAGCCCAACTAAAGGCGGGAGTGGGGGCATAAGTATTCGTGAGCAGTACATTAAAACCAGCGTTTTGAATGGCTTCGGCAGCAACTTGGGCAAATTCTTCTGCTAAAAACCGGCGATCGTGGCCCACAATTACGGTACGATTACTGCGATAAAACTCCGTTTCGCTGTGGCGATCGCCATAGACTTCTTCTAGGATCTGGGCGGCGATCGGGGCAACTTGGGCAACCCGTTCCATCGTAAAATCTGCCGCAATCACCCCTCTCCAACCATCTGTACCAAATTTAATCGGGTTTTTAAAAGACGTTACTGCCATAAATGCTGCCTCTTTCTATGAATGCTTACTTCTTGAGTTTACCGCCAATGTTTGGCCAGTCTGCTGTCTAGAAAATATCAATATAGCGCTTCGCGCTGGTAATGGGTAATCGGTAATCGGTAATTGGTAAACTTTTTTCCCTAGGATTAACGTTTAATTTCTGTATTTAAGCCGGATTTAATCCAATGGCGGATTTCTTTAACTTGAAAGTTATCCGCCAACTGTTGCAGCTTCAGTGCAAACGGGACATAGGCGGGGTTATGGTTTTGCAGGGCGATCGCCTCTTTCCCCAAGCTCTGAATGTTACCTCTTCGCGCTAAATTCAGTAATTTCTCTAGAATTTTCTGTTCTGGAAAAACAATATCTTCTTCAGGAAGATTATTCCTAGATGAATCCCTTGTCCTCCTCTCTGCTTTAACCCCAGCATAAACCGATTCTTGATGATCGTAAATCCATTCTAATTGCAAGTATTTTTGTAAGTAAGAAAACAACAGATCGACTTGTACCGGTTTCGGCAAGAAAGCATCTCCACCCACTTTTAAACTCTGTTCTTGATCCGTAGCAAAAACCTTAGCTGAGGAAACAATAATCGGTATATCCTTCCAGATTTTAGACTGGCGAACTGTTTTAATTAAATCCAACCCATCCATCACCGGCATCATCATATTCGTAATAATCAAATCGGGTTTATATGTCTCCATTTGAGCCAATGCTTCCTCACCCTGATTGGCTTGAAGACAACTAAACCCTACGGATTCTAACAAGCTAATGACAATGGAGCGATTTTCCCACTTATCATCCACGATGAGAATGGTTTTAACAGCACCTTGAAAACCGACAATTTTATGTCGATTGTTAGAACAATGATGTTCCCCTTCGGCAGCCACATGCAACAGTAAATCAACCCAAAAGCGACTGCCTTCTCCTAGGCTACTATCTACCTGGATCTGACTCCCCATCAAGGTGACAATTTTTTGGCTGATGGTTAGCCCTAAACCAGTACCTTCTAACTGCTTTTTCCCTTGTCCAACCTGCTCAAAAGGTTTAAAGATTTGTGCCCTTTGATCCTTAGTCATGCCGATCCCAGTGTCTTCGATTTCAATATGAATGGCAACCTGTTGATCGGAAGTTGAGGTTATCTCTGAAGGCTTAATAGATTC
This sequence comes from Roseofilum halophilum BLCC-M91, assembly GCF_030068445.1. Classification (GTDB taxonomy): domain Bacteria; phylum Cyanobacteriota; class Cyanobacteriia; order Cyanobacteriales; family Desertifilaceae; genus Roseofilum; species Roseofilum halophilum. The sequence goes on from NZ_JAQPOK010000106.1 coordinate 3,444, forward strand.
TATTATATCCTGTTTCGTCACCTTAAAAACAACTTTGCCTTGATCTGTGAATTTAATCGCGTTTCCGAGTAGATTGATTAATACTTGTCGCAGACGTTTTTCATCAGCATAAACACTAATTGGAAGCCGAGAATCCGGCTGATAGATAAATTCAATATTTTTTTGTGTCGCTCGCAGGCGAAACATTTCGACAATTCCCATTAAAAATGAGGGAAAATGAAAATAAGTGTTTTGTAGTTCTAGCTTTCTAGCTTCAATTTTGGATAAATCTAAAATATCATTAATCAAGGTCAATAAATGAGAGCCACATTGATGAATAATCTGAATTCCATCTTGTTGAAACTTGAGGAGATTATCCGATCGCTGGAGAATCTGTGTATAGCCTAAAATCCCATTCAGGGGAGTCCGCAGTTCATGGCTCATGTTGGCTAAAAATTCACTTTTGGCTTGATTGGCGCTATCGGCGGCGATTTTAGCCTGTTCCAGCTCTTGGGTGCGATCGCGCACTTTTTCCTCTAAGGTCTGGGAATAGTCCTGTAATTGGGCATTGGCCTGTTGTAATTGCCGTTGATAGCGGCTATTCGTGCCCAAAATGGCGGCAACTGTTAACGCAGAGAGAGGCGCAATCACCGGCATCCACCATCCGATTAAAAACGCACCATAGCCCGCCCCAAAGAGAATTACGCCACTGGCACTGACGGCTAAAATAGTGAGACCGGGAAAGCTGCGGGTTGCTGAGAGTTTCATATTAGGGAGTATCCAACTTAACAGCACTCCTATCTCAGACCAAAAGAAAACCCAGAGACCTTTTAAGGGTAAAGATAAGACCGATAATAACGGGCGGCCATCTAGGGCAGCGCTTAACATCAGGCTGGCAATATTGGCATGAATAAAAACCCCCGGCATTGGCTCAGAGGTGGCTTGATTGCGATTACTGTAGGGGGTATGAAAAAAATCATTGGTGCTGTGAGCTACGGAGCCGATGAGAATGAGGCGATCGCGAATCAATTCGGGATCGAACTCCCCTTTAAGCAATTGTGTAATGCTGATGGAGTCAAACCGATCTTCACTTCCCCGATAATTGAGCAGAATTTGATAGCCTCCTAAGTCCGCTTGGGTATAACTGCCATTTTGAGAGGTTAAGGGGCGAAATATGGCTTTTCCTAATCCATAAAACTTGCGCTCTGAATCAACCGTTTCTAATTCAATCCCTTCGCCGCGCAAATAATCTAAACTGGTTCGCACGCCCAAAGTGGGCAATAATTGCCCCTCTTCATCCACCGAAACAATTAGCGCCCGTCGGATTTTAGAATCCGCATCTACCACCAAATCTGCGAGGGCAACCTGCTGATTTTCCTCTAGGGCAGAAGGGGGTGCAACCCGTTGGCCAACCGCTTTTTTAATGCCAATTAAATGGGGCGTTTGAGCCATCACCTGCATCCATTCTTGAGTCCCTGGAGCCACCGGGAGATCGCGATATAAATCTAAACCAATGACCCTCGGATTATATTCATTGAGGATAGAAATCATTTGAGCTAATGTGCCATCACTCAGGGGCCAAGTGCCCATTTCATAGATATCCTCATCGTCAATGGCGATCGCAGTAATTCGTTGCTCTCGATCTTCCAGGGGACGATAGCGAAAAAACTGGTCTAGGGTTGCCCATTCGAGCAGTTGAAATCCTCCAGCCATTCCCGCAACCATCACCGTAGCGGTGACGCTCGGAGCAATGGTGAGCAAGGGTTGCCATTGCTGAAAAATTGCCTTGAGACGATGCCACATAGGGGAGCCAGATATGAGTACGCACAGTTTAAGGTTGGGATGTGAGGATCGGTTGATTGGCGATCGCCTCGAGTCCAACGGATGATAATAGCTCTGTCCAATTTTGGCTCAACACTAGATTATCGGGTTCTTGGGATTTCAACTGTACTAAAGAAAACACCGTGTCATACCAGAGTTTGGCTTCAGCGAGATCTTGTACTTGCCTTAAAGACAGGTCGGAAGAAATCGAATACTCTTGTGCAGGTAAGCGACGAATCCATCCCGTATATTCTGGGCTATCCGGTTCTAAACTTTCCGAGCAAATGAAGACCAGCCTCCATTGATAATTGATATTTTCTTTTAAGGGTGGCCCATCGTCTGGCAGATGCAACCCAATAATTCCAGGGGTTTCTGGTAGCTCCATTTCCTGCTGATAATGCTGTTCTCCGGTCTGAGTTTGCAGGCTAAAAAACACCTTTTTAGTCGTCACTTCAGGAACATAGACATAAATTTTTGGCCGCTCAGACACCGTAAAACCGATCCGAGTCTCTGGAAGTAGGGGAGTGACTGACGGTAAAGTATCTTGAGCAGAGACGCACTGTTGTGGATCGCGCGATCCTCCGCCCAATGTAGAGTCAGGCGCTCGATCTTCTGGCGGTTCAAAGATCACTGCTGGTGCTGAAGGGGCGATTAAACTGAGGGTAACTGCTGTGATTAAACCCAGCAGTCCGAATCGAGAAACTCGAAAGGGTTGTCTCATAGGGATAGGCTTGGATGAGGGTTTATAGAGGTCTTAATTCTATTGTGCTGGCTTTTCCTGTAAAAATCCAACATATCAACCGATTCCAGGAGTGCGGGCATCTTGCCCGCTTCTTGAATCCCATTTTCATGATCCCATTTTCATTTCCCTAGGGTGAATCGTTCTACTCCCAACGACTACAGTCCGGTGGCTCTTGGGGGTCACCAGATTCATTCAAGGCTTGTAAGAATTCTGGATCAAATTGTACGTCTTGCCAACCACAAGCCAATTTAACTTGCTCAGGAGTTAAGTGTTTCACTTGTCCCCACTTTTCCTCTGCGCGAAAGTCGGCTCCACGGAGGTAGGCATCACGGAAGTCGGCTCCACCAAGGTCAGCTCCACTGAAGTCAGTTTCACTGAGGTCAGCTCCCCAGAGGGTGGCTCCACTGAGGCTCGCTTGCCACAGGGTCGCTTGACTGAGGTTGGTTCTACTCAGGTTGGCTCTACTCAGGTTCGCTCCCCAAAGGTTAACTTCAATTAGGTTGGCTCCACTCAGGTTGGCTCCATTGAGGTTGGTATTAATCAGGTTCGTGTCAATCAGGTTGGCTTCAATCAGGTTCGCTTGACTCAGGTTCGCTTGACTGAGGTAGGCTCCACTCAGGTCAGCTCCACTCAGGGTGGAGTCAACAAGGGTGGCTGCACTCAGGTCAGCTCCACTCAAGGTGGCTCCACTCAAGGTGGCTTGAGTGAGGTCAACTTGACTCAGGTTGCTTCCACTGAGGTTGGCTCCACTGAGGGTGGAGTCAATCAGGTTGCTTCCACTGAGGTTGGCTCCACTGAGGTTCGCTTGACTCAGGTTAGCGTCTCTGAGGTTGATTCCACTGAGGTTGGCTCCACTGAGATTGGCCTCTCTGAGACTCTCACAATTACCAAAGAGCAAAGGCATGAGATTAACCAACCGATCTGGCCAACGACAACCGCTAGCCAGATAACGAGCTGCCTTGGGTTTTTCTGCCCAAGAACCCGATTCTAGAATGTTATAAGCCTGTTCAATTCTGGAGGCTCTAATTCTCGGTTCGGCGATCGCCCATATCATAGCCATAGGAATCACCACCAGCCACCCTAACTTGAAGCGATTTCGCCATCTCTGTCGAACACTGGCCTGTATCCATTCAGTTACCCGTTCCGACAGGGGATAATCGTCTCCATATTCTGCTGCAAATTTTTTCCCCTCTCGCAACCGCCTTCCCTGCAACAAATCATCTTCACTTCGACCTCGCTTATCCCACTCTTTCGCTGCCCTTTCCAGTTGGCCAGCCATTCCCATCCTCTCTCGATTCTCATTCACCCAAGTTCTGAATTGTCCCCAGTAGCGAATCAGCGCTTCATGAACGATCTCAACCGTTTCTTCTCCCCTCCCATCCTTATAAGTGACCACTAACCCCTCAGCCGCTAACGTCGTCACAAATTTACGATGATATCCGCTTAACTCCCTTTGAATCACCGGTCGGCGCGTCTCTCCCCTCGTCTCTTCTCCCGGATTCACCAAGCGCATCAAAATTGACCGCACTTGCTGTTTTTCCTCCAGAGTCCACTGACTCAACACGCCATCTGCATGACGAGTTAACGCCCCTTTGACTCCACCCATCTTTTGATAAGCAACAAAATTAATCTGTTTTCCCTGCCGTTGTTTCCACAGTTGCGTCAGTGCCTCCTCCAGTAAGGATAAATTTCCGGGTTCCTCTATATCATCGAGAATACTCGCCACCAAATCCGGCTCAAACTCCACCCCCAATTGTTGGGCTGGCTTCTCAATCACTTCCCGCAGTTGCCTCTCGCTCATCGCTGCCAACTTCATATCCGAGTGCAGCACCTGGGCAAAACGGGGATAGGAGAGCGCATGAGCGAGAAAATCTATCCCCATCGTCAGCACCAAGACCAAGGGCGAGTCAGACTCTCTATCGCATATCGTGTCAATGAGCAGATCCAGAAACTGGCGACGAGTGGCTTCATCCTCGCAAAGGGTGTAGAGTTCTTCAAATTGATCGGCGATCAATAGTAACCGAGATTGGGGATAACAATCGCTAATCTGGCCCATGACATCTGGCAACAAAACCTCGCCACTGCGGAGCCAATCTGCTAATTGATGGCTTTGTTTAATCTGTTGCGTTTGATTCCAATTGGGAGTATATAGAGGAACTAAGGCTTGAGCCAGGGCAAACCAGGGGTCAGCACTTTTGTGTTGATCTTTGTTGCCCATCGCTCCTGGACGAAAATAAGTAAACTGCCAACCCCCTTCCTGCTGCAACTTTGGCACTAACCCTGCCAACACCACGGAAGATTTGCCACTACCAGAAGTGCCCAAAATGGGAATAAAGTTCCGGGTTTGTGTGGCTTCATAGAGCTGGTCGATAAAATGCTGCCGTCCAAAGAAGAATTGGGCATCTTTGGGGCCAAAGTGAAATAAGCCGCGATAGGGACACGGTAAGCGATCCGGTTCCTCTCTCGATGGGCTAGAGGCGCTCTGAGTCTGGGATGGATTGTAGTAATTGTAGATAATCAGACGCTGGTCAATCTGAAGATCCAGATCGGTTGTGGGATGCTCTTCACCGGATGCGCTGGTATCGCCGATCGCCTGTTGGTGTAGAGGTTGGTTTGGTTCTGTGTCCTGACTCATTGTCCCCAGTATGGATTAATGTGAGTTGCTATTCATCCTATTATTCACCTCTTGGTGTTTCAACATTGACTAAATTGAAGTTGCCTCTAAAGCCAATTGCCGATCATGACGAAGGGGGCCCAGTAAATGGGATGATGATATTGACTGTGTAAGAGGTTAATTTGAGCTTGTTGCAGTGCTTTAGCTTTGCTCATTCCGGGTTGATTCAGGTGTTGGTAAAAGTCAACCATGAATTGGGCGGTAGATTGATCTCGAACGGCCCATAGTGTAGCCAGAGTGCTTCTCGCACCCGATCGCAGGGCAACCCCGGCTAATCCTAATATCGCTCGCTCGTCTCCTTGTGCTGTTTTGCACGCACTCAGTACGAGTAATTCGATGGGGTTTTGCCAAGTTGGTGATGAACGCAACCTAACCAAATCATCGAGTTCGCGTACATTAATTTGACTATCCCAGGTTAAGATAAATGTCTCTTCAGCATCGCTGCTAAACTGACCATGGGTAGCTAAATGAACAATAGGAAAAGGAGTTTCCTGTATCGCTTTTTTCAGTTCCTCAGCCGTAAATTGGCGATCGAGCAACACGCGAGTTTGAATCTCATGACTAATTTGTTCTACTTCCGAAGCGACACCGGGAAGGGGTCGAAATCCTTGGCGAGCTTCACTGAGTCCGGCGGTGAGTGCTTGTAACTTTTCTGGCTCTAGGGGAGGAGATTGGATCAGTTGCAAGCTTTTTGTTAGGGCGATCGCATAATCTTCAATTAAATAGCGTTCCCCATTATAGAGCGCAGCCATGGGCACATTTTGCAACTGACTATCGAGAACAAACACCAGGGTTTCAATCTGGTGGTTTTTCAAGGCACTTTCTGCGGGTTCAATCAGCCAATGGTAAGCCTGTTGATATAGTTTCAGCCGTTCTTGATTAGAATAGGCAGGATGGAGAGATTGGCGCATTTGGTATAAATGTGCCTCTAATTCCGGCTGGGGAATGGGGGTAGAATAGTGTTGTTGGTTTTGGCCGGGAAGCGTGAGAATGACTTCCAGGCGATCGGGTAAAATAATCGGATAAATAACGGCCGCTTTCGGGTCAATTTTATCGATCGGTTTCGGTCGGTTGGCTCGACAGGCTTCCCGGAAAAAATGATCTAATTCTGCGAGTTGCAAAGCTTCGAGAATTTCCCGCGCTTCTTGCACGCGGGCGGGATCTTTTTGGCTATCTTTATCAGTTTGCAACAACAGACCAATTAATCCTCGATAAACCGGATCGATATCGTCGCTAAAGGAAAATTGCATCTGGGGATTTGTCGTTACCACATCGCCCCGAATTGACTCTAGGGTATCGACTGCCGAGCGATAGGCAACTAGGGCAGAGTCTCGATCTTCTTGTTTTATGAACAATTGCCCTTGTTGCCAATTCGCTCTTGCTTGCAAGTCAGCCGCACCAATTTTTTGCGCCATGAACAGGGCTTCTTGAGTCAGTTCTAGGGCAGTTTCTAATTGTTCGTTTTCGGCATAGAATTTGCCCAGTTGCAGCGTTGCCCAACCTTGCGCTCTAGTATCTTTGAGGGTAATGCTTTGTTGTCTGGTAAGTTCGGTGAGTTGGGTGGCGGTTTCTAGGAGTGTGGGATCGAGTTGGGGTTGAAGCTTAAAGAGTCTCAAGAGACTTTCGGCAATGTTGAGATGGGCGTAAATACTGCTGTGGCTGAGGGGCAGTTGGTTGAGATCTGCTTTTAAGGGGGCAATGAGTTCTAGAGCGTCGGTAAAGGCTTGTTGTTCGATGTGCAGTCGCAGAAGGTTGGCGGTAGCTTGGACGTTGAGCAGGAGATGATCTGGGGTTGTGGCGATCGCCTGTTGATAATAGTCTAGAGCTACTTCTCGATGGTGGCAATCTTTGGCTAGATTTCCCAGACTCAATAAACTTTGAGCCATTTCCAAAGGAGTGTTAAGCGTCTGGCTCAGGGTTAAGCTCTCTTCCAGCAATTCTTGTGCCTTTCGCCACTGTGCAGCAAGATGGAAACTCACCCCCAATGTTCTCAAGGCTTGCACTTTTAGGAGGCTATGGGGTTGACTTTCTAAGCGTTCGATCAGAGCATTAAGGAATTCTTGCGATCGCTCATTTAAGCCTAACTGTTGCAGCACTGAAGCTTGATTCAGTTGGCTACCTGTGACTCCTTCTGCATCTCCGGCTTGCTGATAGGCTTGTTCAGCCTTTTCCCAAGCTGATAGAGCGGCCTTAAATTGTCCTTGACCGTGATAAAGTTGTCCTTGAGTATTGAGAACTTGAGCAATAATACGGACTTCTGAGGGCGAACGCTCTAAGAGTTTCAGGGCCCTGTTAAGGTGGGTTTGGGCGCTCTCCCAGTTGCCCAAATGTCGATCTGTGAGAGCGAGATAACTAAGAGTGAGTGCTTGTTGGGCTGTTTCACCCCTAAGTTCAAATCGATCGAGAGCTTCTTGCCAAAGGGCGATCGCCTGTTCATACTCCTGTTGTCGATACAATTGACGACCTTTATCAATTAAATCAGTCGTCTCAGCAGTCGCCAAGAATGCCCTCGATTGCTCCGTCCCCACTGCTGGCACTCCTGTCGCAACAAGCAAAGCAACTGCCACAGCGATCGCCAGGAACCTTACCCAACGGCGTTTGTATCGCGAATATAGATGGTTTCCACTCCAAAACCCAACCATTTTCCTATTCCCTGATTGACATTTATTCCCAACCTGACTGTACTATAGGGATTAATTTGGGAAAGTGGATGAAGTCGCTTAAGTTTCTTAAGGTTTTTTTGCATCAATAATTACGCACCTACAGAGCCTCTGTTCCCCTTCTTCCTTCGGCTTCGCTCAAGGCAGCGCCTGTGGGAGAAGGGGCTGGGGGATGAGGGCAAACGATAGAGAGCTAACTGCCTAGGATTTTGTCGAGTACCATTTGGGGGGTGATATCTGCTATCTTGCCCGTAGGGGAGGAAATGCCGATATATTTGTCACTGGCAGGGAGTAATTTTTGCGGATCTGTGGGGCCAAACAGAGCAATGGTAAAGGTTTTCACAGCCACAGACAAATGCATGGGGGCACTATCAGTACAGAGCATCAAATTGGCATTGGCAATCATGGCGGCCAGTTTACCAATATCTGGCGCAGAGGTGACTTTCAAGCTGGGACTTCCTTGGAGCAATTGGCTAACAAACGCTTCGTCTTCGGGGCCTTTCAGCACAACCATTGATAAATCTGGCTGTTGCTGGTTGAGGGTTTGGAGAATTTCTTGCCATTTTTCCACGGGATAGATTTTCTTAATGCCTTTGGTTTGGGCCAGTTGGCTAGACCCTCCATGAATCAACAGATAGCCCCCTTCTCCGATACCCAGCTTTTGCTGCTCCTGTTCGGCCCATTCAATGTCTTTTTTGGGGACATTGAGGGAGAGTTCTGGACAGGGGCCGGTGATGTTAAGACCTTGGAGCAGGTCATAGTACATATGGGCCGCATATTGCTCGGTTTTGAGGGCAATGGGGTTAGAGAGGAAGAAAGACCCCGGGCCTTGATAACTGATGCGGGTGGGAATACCGGTGAGCCAGAGGAGCAGGCCAACTGTCCAGCGTTGACCGAGGGAAAGGGCGACTTCGTATTCGCGATCGCGTAAAATACCCAATAAATTCCCCCAGTCTGCTGGAGAGTTGCGGTCTTTGAAATCAAAGGCAAAAACATCATTGACAGACTGACTGACGCGATAAGCTCCCTTTGACCGAGGTTCGACGATGACATCGATTTCAGCTTTGGGATAGGATTGTTTCAGGCGATCGAGCGTCGGAAAAAACAGGATTTGATCGCCAATGCCACCAGGAACAAGGGCTACTACTTTCATGACCTTCTTATAGAATGTATCAACGCTTGCATTGTATAGCGCTTTCCGCTAGTAATGGGTAATTGGTAATGGGGTCATTAAACCGATGAACCCACTTTACCCCATCCAACTCTAGGGTACATCTTGGCGATCGCTTAACCAAAACTGAGGTTAAGTTCGCGGCCTTGTTCACCCGCTCCGAAACCAGAGGTGGGTTTAAATCGAATTAACGACAACGCCAGCCAAGAAATGTCATCATAATAAGAGGTTAGTGAACAGTTTGTAACAGTACCCTTAAGATAGATCAACCCTTATGCCCACTTATACCGGAATTTCTAGCGAAGCCTTCCGTCATCCCCTAGACTGGGAAGCCGAACAAACCTTACGCAGTTTCCCTGGATTTGATGCAGTTGCTCGCAAGTTTGTCGAATTTATTTACGAACGTCCTCAGTATATCTATTTAATGGGTAACAGTATTGAAGTGGGGCCCCGCCAGTATTCCAGCATTTATCAACTGTTTCGAGAATCTGTCCGCGATCTCGATGTTTCCCCAGAACCGGACTTATTTGTATCCCAAAATCCCCAAGTCAATAGTTATGCTTTGGGTAAGGATAAGCCGTTTATTGTCCTCAATACCGGCTTATTAGACTTGATGAGTGAAGCGGAAATTAAAACAGTCCTGGCTCACGAACTTGGCCATATTAAGTGTGGCCACACCATTTTAATTCAGATGGCCATCTGGGCCATGAATACCGCAGCCGCGATCGGTGAAATGACCTTTGGCTTAGGCAACGTGGTCAGCAGCGGCCTCATCTATGCCTTCTATGAATGGCGACGCAAAGCCGAACTATCAGCAGATCGGGCCGCTCTGCTGGTCACCGACAACCTTCCCCTAGTCATGAATACGATGATGAAAATGGCAGGGGGATCGAATCAATATGGCCATGAAATCAACCTGCAAGAATTTATCCGTCAATCTCAAACCTATCAAGACCTGGATCGAGACAATCTCAATCAGGTTTATAAATTTCTTCTGTACAATGGAGGCCAGGGAACCTTTTTAAGTCATCCCTTCCCCGTTGACCGGCTCCAATATCTACAAACTTGGTATGATTCCCCAGAATATGCCCAAATTCGCCAAGGCAATTATCGCCAAGAAGCAGCCGAAGGATCGGTCAATGTTGACTCAGAAGCACCCAAGTCAGCAAGAAACGAAGCAGAAAACCTGCGTCATCAACTCCAAGAACTACAACAAGAAATTGAACGACTCAAAACCCAAAAACAGAACAACTATAGCAACCGCCAAGGTGGTTAGGACTTTCCTTAACTTATTTCCTTAACTTAAATGTTCAAGTCTAGCCCCCATAATCTATTGCCTTTTACCTTTTGCCTTTTGCCTAACCTATTCCCATGTCACTGGTGATTCTGGTTGTCGAAGACGATCTGGGAACGCGCCTTGCCATTCAAGACTATTTAGAACAGGGAGGCTATTCAGTTATCCTGGCGGCACACGGACAAGAAGCCCTGCAACAGGTTGAACAATATCATCCCTATCTGATAGTCACAGATATTGCCATGCCCTTGATGGATGGCTACGAATTGGTGCGACAGATCCGTAAAAAACCGGAATTTCGTCTATTGCCGGTAGTTTTCTTAACAGCTCATACAACGATGGAAGACCGGATTCGGGGCTATCAGTTGGGATGTGATGTTTATTTACCTAAACCCTTTGAACTTGAAGAGTTAGGGGCAGTGGTACGGAATTTGATTGAACGCTATTCATTGATGATGCAGGCAACGTCTAAAGCCTCAATACCTCCCATTCCCGATTCTTCGGAACCCTTGAGTGCCAAAGTTGCACCGCCAGATCTGGCTTTGACTAATCGAGAATGGGATGTTCTGCATTTACTCACCAATGGTTTATCAAATGCACAAATTGGCCAGCGTTTGCATTTAAGTCCCCGAACGATTGAAAAATATGTGAGTAGCTTATTACGCAAAACCCTAACGAATAACCGGGCAGAACTGGTTCACTATGCCATGCAACACCGGTTGATTGAATAGGATGGGGAGACAAGCGGATTACTAATTACCCATAATTTTTAATTTTTAATTGATCTAACAACCCCTCACAGCCATCCATGAGCAAATCAATCACTTGATTAAACCCTTCTGGGCCGCCATAATAGGGGTCTGGAACTTCGGAAATATTGGGATGACGAGTACAGAAATCACACATTAAACGGACTTTATCCTTGTACTGATTTTCCTGGTCTAAGTACAAAATGTTACGATAGTTGTCCTTGTCCATGGCCAGGATCAAATCAAATGCTTCAAAATCTTCCTGCTTGAACTGACGCGCTCTCCCTTGCAGCTTAATGCCTTGTTTGGCTGCTGCGGCTGCCATGCGGCGGTCTGGGGCGCTACCAATATGATAGGCACTTGTCCCGGCCGAATCGCACTCAATTTGGTCTTCTAAACCCCGTTGGGCGATCAGATGGTTCATGATATTTTCGGCGGAGGGCGATCGGCAAATGTTGCCCAGACAAACAAATAACAGCTTATATGGCATTCTCTTTACCAGAAAATTGGGTTTAAAGCCCCGCCCTGGAAGGGCGGCTTTTTCGGCTTTCCTGTGTTATGATAATACCATGAAAACCCTAAAGTTTAAGCTATACAAACATAAACGAAATAGATACCTGAATCGACAAATCAATGGGGCTGGAGTCATCTATAATCATTGCATAGCACTT
>NZ_JAQPOK010000107.1 GCF_030068445.1 Roseofilum halophilum BLCC-M91
TACAGCGTTTTTCGATGTTATGAGGTACAGTAATCGAAATGTTCCTTGAGAGTGTTGTCCCATGAAAAGCCTGAAGAATGGGCACGCATAGCGTAAAAAATGGTTTTCCCTTCTGCCCATTACCCATTACCCATTACCCATTACCGCGCGAAGCGCTGTAATTGATATTTAATAGAGGACTCAGATGTCATATGACTGCAAATTCCAACCCCCGATTCACGACTCCCCAGCGTATAGTGCTACATCTGGCTCCTTGGATCGTTTGCTTAGGAGGGTTATGGACTTTGCCGGTTGCAGCCGATCCGGTAAACTCTGAAGAGCTGGATACTTTCCATCAACAAGCCCTAGAGTTCCTGCAACAGGGCAATCAACCGGAAGCGTTCCAACTTTGGCAACGAGAATTAGAGTTACGCCAAGGGTTGGAACTGATTGAGGAAATTCAAGCGCTCTCGCGAGTCGGAGCTATTGCTTGGTTGGAGGGGGAGTCGGCTATGATTCGACAAATTATTACCCGGTTAGATGAGATTCAAGGAGAGGTTGAGGAGGGAGAGGGGGAAACGTTACAAGAGTTGGGAAGAGCTTATCAACAAGTGCGATCGCCCCAATCTGTTGTAAGAGTTTATCAAAAACTTTTGGATCTGGCGATCGAGGACTCTGATGAGGAGCAACAAAGCACCCTTCTTGAGCAAATTGCCCAAACCCATCTCAATTGGTTTGATTATCCCCAAGCAGTTACAGGATATGAAGCGGTTTTGAAGTTTGCCCAACAGCAGGGGGATGTTTTTACTCAAATTGAAGCCTATCAACAGTTAGCCTATAGTTACGAGCAGATGCAACAGTGGGAAGGGGCGATCGCCACTCGACTGGATTTGATTAACCTGTACGATCGGTTAGGGCAAGTGAATGCCATTCCCAAGGAACAAATGGCGATCGCCAAACACTACGAAACCCTAGGCAACCTCAAAACCAGTGCCCAACTCTACGAACAAGCCTACCTCATTTCCTTTGAGCAGCAACAACTCGCCTATGCTACCCAGAGCCTACAACAGCTTGCTCAACTCTATCAAAAATACCAGCAATTTCCCCAAGCTCTCGCCGTCTATCGGTCTCTTCTCGGCACTCAAGCCGGAGCCTATGATGCTTATGGCATGATGAATACCTATGGACAAATTGCCCAGATCCATCGCACCCTTAACCAACCCAATCAAGCCCTAGCTGCTCTCGAACAAGGGCTAAAGTTAGCCCAACACCTTAACCTAAAAACTGATTATTTTTCCGATCTGATTGACACCCTGAACAATCCATAGGGACTTTGTGATTAAGCACTACGGTTAATGGAAACCACCTTTAAATTAGGTCTGGCAACCGATTCATACTCTAGCCCATATCTGACTCGAATTTGGTAGCAGGGAATAATTTCCACAGATTGATATTGACTCGAACATGGATAGTGAATCTGTAATTGGGCCATTTCTGGCGCTTCAAAAACCAATCGCTCCTCTGGCTTAACCAGCCGTTCAAAGTACCAATCTTCTACATTATCAATTTTCAAGATCTGTACTCCTTGGCTTTGATTTTTGTAGTAACACAACATCCAACTTTTTTGGTCAAAGGTTTGGGGATATAGCATTATGAACTCCTTCTTAGTAAACAAATAACGAAATGGATTCAACAAAAGAATTAATCTATGCTCCTACAGCCAACAGTTTTTGCTGTTTATACTTGAGCCACTCTTCGACAAAGGGAGAGGTTATGGAGCGACTTCTTTCTCGTGGATGCCGTAGATTAGTGGGCATTTCTTGATGACAATGACTACAGTACCAATACATCCCTGTAGAGCGAACATGCCTGAGTAGTGGATAGGAGCAACAAGGACAATTCATTTCTAACATTATCTAACCTCCTGTGGCTTCAGTCAAGGATCAATGAACCGATGGACATAACCTATAGGGATCGGACAAATAAGATTCAATTCTTGGCATTAATTGATCGATATTGACAGGTTTCAACAAATAGTCATCTACGGTATAAAGAGATTTACGATACTCAATGATATGAGCTGGATTAATAATAGCAATTAGGGAATGGATCAGATAAGGGTCTTGGGTTTTGAGAACGGCGATCGCCAGCTCCATATACTCCATTTCCGTCCAAGGTTCGTCCGTAGACGAGGAAAGGGGCAATTTTTGCCATGCTGCACCACCTGTTTTACTATCCCCAGTTTCGGGACTCCTTGATGTATAGCCCATAACTGTTTCGATCTCTAATTGATCTTTGCCCCCAAACTGTAAAAGACAAATGTGAGGATTTTGTGATTCTCTCTCAACTGGAAATAAAACTCAACATTTCTTCATATTTCTGGCCAATGGAGAAGCCAACACATTTGTTGGACTAACCCCATAGCATCAAAGGGTTTAGTAATCACCCCAGTAACCCCTAAATCCTCAATAAACTGTTGTTTTTCACTATTCTTGGCCTTGGCCGTCAGCAGAATCGTCGGGATATTGGCGGTCAAAGGATTCCCCTGTAGCGCTTGATAGGTAGCCTTACCATCCATCCCTGGCATCATCATATCTAATAAAATGGCATCGGGCTGTGCAGTTGCCGCCAGTTCGATCCCCTCTTGACCCGACGAAGCGGGGATCGCCTCCCATCCGGCCGCTGCTTCGAGGGAAATCTGAATAATTTCCCGTACTCCATCATCATCATCAATAACTAAAATCCGTTTAGTGCCCATAATTACCCTTCTCCTTGGCTATAGATGGGTAGAGAAAAATAAAACTGACTCCCTTGGTTGACCTGACTTTCTACCCAAATTCGTCCCCCATGCTGTTCCACGATTACGCCCCAAGTCTGTTCCGAGACCACCAGGGTAACCCCGGCACGGGTGATGGCGATCGCCTGTTTTGTAAACGGATCTTGCCAGACTCTAGGCGCTATAATTCCAGAATATCATTGACCAATCGCACTAAACCCTCCGCACTTTTATCACTGCACCAAAGAAGGTTTGGAGCGACGCTCTAAACGGTTAAGAATGCGAGCAATTAATTCCGGTTCTACAATCGGTTTTTGGATATAATCATCGGCTCCGGCTAAAAAAACTTGCTGAATCGTCTCGGAATCTCGATGACTTGAGAGGAACAAAACCGGAAGCGCCATCCATCGCGTGTCGTTCCGCAGCACTTGACACAGTTCAATACCTGTTACTTCCGGCATTTCAATATCCAGCAGCACTAAATCGGGTTGGATCTCTTGTAGGGTTTGCCAAAACTCTTGGGGATGGTTGAGCAGGGTAATTGCAAATCCCCAAGGGGTGAGGATTTGTTTTAAGCAGGCTAAGAGTTGGCTGTCATCATCAACAATCAGCAGTTGGGGAGATTGGGTTGGCTCCTCTTTTAAGAAGGAACGCACCGACGCGATCGCCTCTTGAGCCGGAATCGGTTTTTGTAGAAATCCTTGTCCTCCCGCTCTAGCCACCGCTACGCGATCGTTGAGGGTATTTTGTTCAGCCAAAACCACTACCGGAATTGGAGGTTCAGCAGTCGCGATCGAGGTAATCCATTCTAAGATCTCAGTTTGGCAGGTTTCGGGGAGGGATAACTCCAGAACAATCAGATCCGGGGGGTGTTGCTTCACGTTCTGCTTCCCCTCTGATAGGGTAGAAACCACAACCGGATTCAGGTGAGCGCGGGTTGCTTGCTCTTGTAAGGAGTGGGCGAAAAGGGGATCGGGTTCGATAATTAGAATCTGGGGTAAGGCGATCGGTTGTGGAGGAGCAGGAGCAGGGTTGGGAGTTTTATTCTGGGTTAGACCTTGATGTAAGGTGTTGATTTGAGGAACTAAGGTTTCTAGGAGCGCGGTTCGATCTTGGGGAATTTTCAACGTCTGTTCAATCTCCCTCGCGACTTCAGAAAGATCCTTGAGACCGAAGCTACCCAGGGAACCGGCTAGGGTATGGGCTTCGCGAATAGCATCTTGCAGGGAGTCGGGATCTAGGAAATCGCTGGGGAGATGGTTGAGGGTGTTTTGGATGACTTTGAGGCGATCGCAATATTGATCCTGATAGCGTTCCCAAATCGATAAAAATGCTGGAGGAATATTGGAATTGTGGCGGTTTGGGGTCTCTTGACACCCTCCATTGAGGCGATACCCTAAACCATAGACCGTCTCGATAAAATCGCTAGAGCCGCCCGCTTTTTTCAGTTTTTGACGCAGGCTTTTAATATGGGTGCGTACCGCATTTTCTGAGGGGGGGTCATCAAAAGACCATAAGTGATCGAGAATAGCACTTTGACTAAAAATTCGTTGGGGATGACGCAGAAAGAGTTCCAGCAGTTCGTATTCTTTCGCAGTGAGCTTGAGCAAGGTTTGCTCATAGGTGACTTGACATTGACTGGGATCGAGACGCAACTTCCCCCAAGTTAGGGTAGGGAGTCGGGCATCGTTTCCCCGGCGCAAAAGAGCGCGAATTCGGGCCAGCAGTTCCGGTAAGTCAATGGGTTTGGTTAGGTAATCATCGGCTCCTGCGTCTAACCCATTGACCTTTTGGCTGCTAGAGTCTTCAGCCGTCATTAACAGGATGGGAGTGCGATCGCCTTTTTTGCGTCGCTTCTGGCAAAATTCAATACCATTGAGTTGGGGTAATCCCACATCTAACACAATTAAATCGTAGATAATTCCTTCCGCCAGTTGCCAGCCCAAGTTACCCTCAAACGCCACATCCACCAAATAATGGTTAGCTGTGAGTTCGTTTTTTAACAGTTCAGCTAAGGCGCGATCGTCTTCGACCAATAGAATTTTCATCCCCTGCAATTTCCTATAATGGTCTCTTATGGCTGTTGTAACGTGGGAGCTGTGTCTTGGCAATAGGGAGAGATACAAAAATTACCCCTAAATTAGGAATTAAAGATTAAATTTTGGTGATTTTGAATTTATGAACTAAAGTTAACTAATTCGCCGTAAGTCCCCCACTGAATTCGGTACTCCGAATCAGTGGCGGGATCTAAGGCGGGCTGCAACGATTGTATCTCCGATCAATACCACAAGGCGAGAGAGGAGAGATATGAGGAGTAGCCAAATATTGCCCCAATCATTTTACTGAAATTGTATATAATAGTAATAGGTCGATATTGGGAGAAAATTAGATGAGACGACAAGCAGTAAAAGTCAGGCTCTACCCCACAGACGAACAAATTCAAGTGTTAGCCCAGCATTTTGGATGTGCCAAGATTCAAATCAAAACATCATCGTCAATCAATTCAATACCCCCAAAAAGTAAAACAAGTTGATGAAGCTTTGAAATTCCCCGGTAAATTGGGTGTGGTCAAAGCAAAAATCCATCGACCTCTTGACGGGGTAATTAAGACCGTAACCGTTAGTCAATACCCATCTGGCAAATACTACGGTTCGGTTTTGATGGAATATGAAGGCGATTATCCCGAATCAAAAGCAGGGAAAGCAATTGGCATTGATTTAGGAATTAAAGATTTTGCGATTACTTACGACGGCGAGAAAGTTTCCAAATATCCCAACCCAAAACACCTATCTAAATATGAAAAGAAACTCGCTGTAAAACAACGTATTGCTGCACGAAAAAAGAAGGGTAGCAATCGTCGCAGAAAAGCGAACAAGATTGTCGCTAGGGTAATGGTTTTCCCATTACCCATTACCCATTACCCATTACCGCGCGAAGCGCTGTATTAGAGCAGAAGGTATCAGAATAGTGTCCTCCTCTGGGACGGGGGAGGC
>NZ_JAQPOK010000108.1 GCF_030068445.1 Roseofilum halophilum BLCC-M91
TAAAGAAAACATCAACTTGGCGCACTTCTGAGACCACATCTTTGCTGGTTTCTACTGTGCCAAAAGAGGAAAGCATTTCATTGAGATATTGTTTCGCGAATTGGTCATGGATAAATCTAGTCACGATCGCCGATTGTGCAATTGAATCAGAGCTATTGTATCAGGAGGGGGCGATCGCCAGAAGTCTCCTACAGTATCGCCCAGCATCAACTGCTACACGAGTAATAATGTCGCTAATTTAGCACTAGCATTCACCATCGAAGGAATGGCTTCTTGCACCTTCCCATCTTTAAGATAGGTGAGAGTATCTACTAAGTCATCGACTCCATCAATCATCGATATCCCGGATGTAAATGCCTTGAAATAGTCTCCTTCTTTGACGGCTAAACCAGCGTTGATGGCATGTTTTCCTTCGTCATACCCAGCGAAATCGAAGCCGGTTCTTAAGGCTTTGAGATAGTCTTTTTCTTGGATATGCCAGGCCATATCTACCCAGGATTGACCGGCTTCAAAACCTGTTGCATTAAATCCGGTTCGCAGAGCGTTGAGATAGTTGCCATCGCCCACATCTCGTACCATGCTAATCCACGGAGCCGCATCGGTAAATCCAGTCGCGTCAAAGCCTTTGGAAAGCGCGTCTAAATATTCGCCACCTTCGATATCTTGGGCAATGTCAATCCAAGTCTGAGCTGCACCGAAATCAGCTAACTTAAATCCTGTCGTCAGCGCGTCCATGTACTGGTTATTGTCAATTTGTCCAATTAGATTTAGCCAGTCGCCAGCGTCGGGTAATTGAGTCGTGGTTAAGGCTTGGGTGAGGGTTTCAACATAGTTGCGCTGTTTCACCGCTTCGAGCATGTTCTCCCATTCCGTGGTGTACGCAAATG
The DNA here is from genome assembly GCF_030068445.1 of Roseofilum halophilum BLCC-M91. Classification (GTDB taxonomy): domain Bacteria; phylum Cyanobacteriota; class Cyanobacteriia; order Cyanobacteriales; family Desertifilaceae; genus Roseofilum; species Roseofilum halophilum. The sequence goes on from NZ_JAQPOK010000108.1 coordinate 888, forward strand.
AGCCAAGATCTAAGCTGTGAGTGAGAGCGTTTAAGTAGTCTTCAGATTGAATGGATTTAGCCACATGGAGCCAGTTTTTGACGGTATCAATGGCTCCGTGAAGGACGCTACCGATCGCCTGACGGCTGGTTTCCGTTGTCCGTCGCGTAGTCAAAGCAGTGGCAACGGGGGGAGAGATGAGGGCAATAATGGCGAGAAATAGGGTGTAGTCGCGATCGTCATACCCGAAGCTCGGACTGCTGAGATCCTCAACCGAGAGCGCCGTTAATTTCACCTCTGAGGCTTGGTTTTCCGACTTAATGGCGTTTGAACCCAAAACCGATAAACTATGCTTCTCAAAGACATTTAAGTTGGGATAGGAGGCTAAAACTGCCCGACCCGGTAGGTACTCTTCGCCCGCCATCGACACCAGATCGCCGGAGGTGATGTAGTGGGTGGCACTGTTGGGGTTGCCGCCTTGAGTAACAAAGAGTTCAGCCGTATCACTATTGATTCCAGGAGAGTTGAACGTCACAATTTCTCCGACTTCCGTGGGGAAATGGGCGGCAATTGTTTGCGCCAAAGCACCGCCTAGACTGTGACCGACCAGATCCACCGGTTGTGTTTGTGCGGCTAACCAGGCTTGGATTTCAGCTTGATGGGCGCTAAATTGACCGTAGCCGATACCCTCTGGGTTCGTGTCTTCAAGAACATCAATGACCGTTCCATATTTCTCATCCGTGGGACTGCCTCCGGTTCCGCGCAGCAATAGCACGGGAGGTTGACTCGGATCGTCAGGACGCAAACCTACGGCGTAAAATCCAGTGGAGGGATGCTCGATAACCCGATCTACGGTATAACCGGCGTTAATTCTCTCGCCTACCGTTAGTTTATTGCCTCCAGAACTGCTGCTTGATAAAGCGGTTTCTGGAGTCGCAGAAATGGACGGATCTTCGTAGGCAATACTGCGAGCGAAGTATTCATACAATTTATGTTGAGCGGGAATAGCCGATGGCGCAATGGCTGGTTCTGAGCGATCGGAATACTCTGCAAACGCACGTTCAATTACCTGGGCGGCATTTCCTAGTCCGGTAGCATTTACGGCGGAAATTAATGCTCTTTCATAGTTCCCTGCTTTGAAATCCCAAGCGGTATCGATAAAGTCTTGGTATTGGGAGAATCCAGCCGTTTTTAGTCCCGTTTCTAGGGCAGATTTATAGTCACCATTTTTGAAGTCAAAAGCAATATCGACCCAAGTTTTTCCTGCACCCAATCCACTGGCATTAAATGCCGTATTTAATGCGTTTTCATAGTCGCCATCTTTGAGATCAAAAGCGAGATCGACTAAGGAATTGCTATTGGAGAAACCAGCATAGTTAAATCCGGTTTTCAGTGCTTTGCCGTAGCGGTTATCCGCCATATCCCAGGCAATATCAACCAGGGTATTGGCTTTTTGTTGTCCAAATCCAGCAAAGGTTAAGCCGGTTCCTAATGCCCCTTTATAATCTCCGTCGATAACATCCCAGGCGATATCGATAAATTTACCGCTATTATCAAATCCTGCACCCTCTAAACCGACTTTGAAGATAGATTTCCAGTCTCCATCTTTCATCTCCCAAGCAATATTGGTAAAGGTCTCGGCAACCGTTTCACTCATTCCGCCTAGGTTATGTAAGGTAGCGGCGATCGCACCTTTATAGTCTTTATCCTTCAGCTCCCATGCCAGATCGACAAACAAAGAGATCATATCAGAGGAAACAACTGTAGAGAGACCGAAGAGGGCGAGCGCCCCATTAATGGTTTCTTTGATGGCTTCTATCCAGTCTTCATTGGCTAAGTGATAGAGACCTTCTGCTGCACTAACGACTGTACCCACAACGGGAATTCGTTTGAGCAGATCTAGGGCAGCGCCTACATCAATGTTCTCCAGAGTGCTTTTAAGTCCTTGAGCCAAGTCTTCGCCAAACGCTGTGACGCTATCTTTGAGTTTTGACCAAAATCCTTTCTTGCTCTCTTCAAATTCTTGCTTGGCTTTCTCTAACTTCCGATCTGCTTCAGCCAGCGCGTTAGCGTAATGGGTTTTAGTCTCTTCTAGTTTGGCTTGAGCTGCGGCGATCGCTTGAGCTGCATCTTTTTCAGCTTGATTTAGCTCTTGCTGGAGTTTCTCAATAGTTTCAGGAGATGCACCATTTTCTTTGGCATCCTTGAGTGCCTGTTTAGCATTGTTAACCAAACTTTTCCCGTTCTCTTTGGCTCGATCTACATTCTCTTTAGCAGCAGCGATCTCTTTCTTGCTTTCTTCCTCCAGCCGCCTTTTTTCTTCTTCCGCTCTCTTGATTTCGCTGTTGTCGGGGTCTTTGAAGAAATTATCCAGTAATTGACCTACTAAAACACTAACTCCAACGCCAACTATTCCTGCACCAGATAAGGTTGATGCTACTGCTGCTGCCAAAGTGACAGGATTATCTTTAGCTAACTCCCATGCCTGTTCAACAAATACCTTACCTTTATCTAAAATATCCTTGCCTAACCTCTTCGTTCCATCCCATGCATTTTTGACAAAATCAGAGATATCGTTGGTAAAGCTTGTAACTGTTTCTACAACTTTATTTACACCTTTTTTTATTCCTTCTCCAATTTTCTTAAATGGCTTCTTCCAATCCCAATTCTCTCTCTCTGTAGCCAGTCCATAACTCTGACCGCTCCACGCTGAAGCACTCAGCTTAGTTTCCAAGTCATAGAAAGAATAGAGTTGATAGAATTCTGGCCAGTAAATTTCTGGAATGTTATCCTCTTCTAGGATGTCATCAACCAATTCCCACTGCTGAGATTTATAGGCTTCTGGTTCGGTTTCCTTAGCCAAATAAACGGCTGCGGCAATATTGAGTAAACCGGCTCCAGTTTCATTATCCCATCCTGGAGTAGCTAAATCTGTAGAACTGCGACGCAATAAATCGATAACTTGCGTATAGTTCAGATCGGGATTTGCTGACCACATCAAAGAGGCTGCACCGGTTACTTTTGCGGCTGCTACCGAAGTCCCCGATGCTCCATTTGCTGCTGTTCCTTGAGCCAGGAGATCGACTCCTTGACCATAGATATAATCGATTTCATTGTAACTGGAATACTCGGCGCGTTCCCAGCCGTCAGCCGCTCCGACAACCACTAAATTATCAAATTGTTGAGCCGCTTGACCGAGGGCAGATAAGTCAGTGCCTTCATTCCCCGCAGAAGCAACAATAAGAACTTTATTTTGTTGGGCATAGGTCAATGCAGCCCGTTCTAAAGAGGTGAGTTCCTGGCGCGTAATTTCGGTTCCATCTAAACGAGTTTCCGTTAAATCAAAACTGAGATTAATAACGGCATTAGACTGTTCGGAGTCTTTAACTGTATCGACAAATTCAATCAGAGATTGGGCCCAGTCTCCAGATCGCACACCGCGACCTAACCATAGGGGAGATTGGTCGTTAATATCATTAATAACTTCTAAAATTTGCGTTCCGTGTTGGTGTCCTTCAGCAGGTTGCACTAAGGCATTTTGATTCGCTTCCACCCAATCTTGGCCGACTGAAATTCTAGCAGGTTCAATTTCAAGGGCGTTGGGATCGAACCCTGTATCGATAATACCGACTATAGGGGGATTAGATTTAGGTAAGGGCTGGCTATCCCAGGTATTTTCTGAAGCAAATAGCTTGGGCAGGAGTTCAAGTTCGGCTTGCCGATCGTCATGCCAATCTTCCCAGTTGCTGGCGATTAATTCCTGTTCATTCTGAGCATTTTGAACTAATGTATCGGGAATTTTTGCGATCTCGATATACTCTTTCCACTGGGTGTTGTAACTGTTCCCAGCATCGTTCGCCATTTGACCATAGCTAGAGATAGCATTATTGAGAGATTGGACATCCTGGGAACTGATCGATTGACGGTCTTGCCAAATGTTCTGAAACTCACGATTGGTTTCATTTCTCAGATTGTTATAATCTGTCTGACTATCATTAATCCATCCTTTACTTTCCAGCTCTCGTTTTGTATTTTCCAAGACCTGGTTAGCCTGGTTTTCTTGGCTTCTAATCTGGTCATCTAACCGATCTAAGGTCTGAGAAACTTGTTTTAGAGACTGTTGGGACTCAATGAGTTCATTTTGTTTGGATTGGATACCCTGAACTTTATCTTTGACTTGATCGAACGTTTGATCGAGCAGCACTTGTTCTTCAGTAGAAATTCTCTCAATTTCTGCTGTAGTTTCAGTAAAAACTTCTTGACCTTGCTCCTTAGTATCTTCTAAGTCTTGTTTCAAGCTTTCCACTAACTCCTCAACCAAAGAGGATGGGATAATGCTTCTGGGCGAATCTAACTCTGTTTCTTCTGGAGATTCTGAAGATTCGGCAACTGGGGTACTGTTATCCCCTTCTGACAAGGTAACTTCTGACTCTTGTACATCCTCTTGGGTATCAACACTCTCTTGTGCTGCTGATTCCTCCGTTACCGCAGTCTCTAAAATCTCCTCTTCTGCTTCCAACTCCGCCAACTCTAAGGCTTCCTCAGCGCGAACTTCAGAAATTGCCTCATACACATCTTCTGGGATAATTTCCCCAAGCTCCGGAGTCTCTGGGGTTACATAAGGTTTCGCATACGCCAACAACCCCTTACCCAGATCGGACTCGCGCCAATCATATTCTGGATTAATCACCTCATCCAAGTTAACCGCGTTTGCGGTTGCGCCGCGCACTTGGAAAATGAAATCGTTATAATCTTCATCGGAACCGTGATGGTCAACTCGCCAATCTTCCATTACAAACGTATTCCCATCTCCGGTAACATCTGCCAGTTGTCCCAAGTGATAGGCATCTTCCGGATTTAAGCTAGACATGGAAAATAGAGGCGCACCCAGTCCTCCCAATGCTGGGTTATCGGCAAGCTTGCTAACGGAATGTTTGGGCAGTAACATCATGCCAAAGCGATCGCCTGGATTCATGTCAAACGTCTTCACTCCGCGATAGTCACCAGCATTCCAGTCTTGCCGTTCATCGCCCAAAACGCCATCAAATCTCGCTCCTTCTGCGCGATCGGATATAATTACATGACCGAGTTCTGAGCTAGACAAGGCACGAGAAGCAGCTTCTTCAATAAACGCCCCGGAATTGGGATTAATTTCTTCGAGTCCCTCTAAACTAAATAGGGCTAACTCTCCCTTCCACTTCCCTCCGTCATAGAGAAAATCAATCCCCACTTCGCCACTCTCTCCAACAGTAAATACTCCAGAGTCAAACTCCACGGGAGCAATATAGTCGAGTACCTGTTGTCCCACTTCAGTATCGCGCCAATCTTCCGCCTCCGGATCGATAACTTCATCTAACCCAACCGCTTCTCCTCGCGCGCCATTCACCTGGAAGACCACATCATTGTAATCAGCATCCCTCCAATCTTCTACGGTAAATGTGTGACCCTCTCCCGTCACATCCGCAAAGTTCTCATAGGTGCTATCGTTCGAGAAAAATAACGGTTTTTCAGCTTCAAAGGCTTGCTCAATGGGAGTCTTCGGAGAAATAACTAAGGCAAACTGCTCCCCTGGGTTCATGGAGACACTATCGACAAACTGATACTTGCCCCGGTTCCAGTCTTCGAGTTCTCCCTCTAAAATACCGCTAAACTTCGCACCTTCCTCACCATCAGCAATCCCCACATTCCCCAGAGTAGAATTACTGAGAGCGCGGCGTACTGCTGCTGTTTCCCAAGCTTCGGCATCTCCCTCATAGTCTTCCATTCCTTCCAAACTGAAGATGCCAATCTCGCCTTTTGCGTATTTTCCACCATCAATCAAATAATCCAGATTGACCTTACCCGTCTCTCCCACCGTAAATACACCATTGGTGGAATTATAGGTAAACGGCTCAGGCTCTGGTTCCGGTTCGATCTCTTCTCTGGCTTCTGTCTCAGAATCCAACTCTGTAACTAAAGTGGTCACTTCTAGATCGAGCGGTAACTCTGCATCCGGCTCTGAATCCGGCTCTAAGGCTGGCTCTGGTTCTGCTTCTCCCTCAGTCTCAGCATAAAAGAATTCCAAGGGTTCAATGTCTTCATCGTCAATTTCATCGATAATTTCTGACTCTTCCGAGCTGCTTCTCGTCTCTTGCTCTTCAGATTCGCCAACCTCTTCGAGCTGCTGCTCTTCCTCTATTTCCAACTCATCCAAGGGGTCAATCTCCAACTCCCCACTGCCTACTTCCCCCTCAAGCCCCGTCACACCACTGGGTGTAAGAATTGGTTCCAAGATAAATGTTTTACCTGACAACGAATTCGATAGGAAAGATTGCTTATTTTTGCGTAAACCTTGGAACCAATTCATAACCCTGATATTAAGTAAATTGTGTATTTACGAACTATACACAAGTTAATACTTCCGTGTCAAGTTATTTTTTTGGCTGAAAATTAAGCTGTATTTTCATCGCTTTTAACTTGTCCTTAATCCATTCCTCAAACAGGTGGGTTTGCAAGTCTCGCTTGAGCGCTCCTTCTAGGCGTGCGGGCAAAATTTCCTCTACTTTGAGCAAACAATAGCGTCCCTCAATCTGAACGGGGCCTAAAATCGCCCCAGGCTCGGCTGAGAGGGTGGCTTGGCGGATTTCTGGTGGCATTTGGCCGCGAATCATGGGAGTCATTGCGCCCCCAACTTTGCGATCGTCAACAATCGAATGTTGCTTGGCGAGTTGACTAAAGTAAACATTCGGTTCTTGTAGCTGCTGATACAGATGTTGTGCTTCTTCTGGGGTTTCTACGACAATCCGCGAAAATACAATCCGGTCTAAGTTGGTTTTATTTTGCTCAAAATACTCCTGCACTTTGTCGCGCACGATGTGTTCTTTGAGTTCATCTTGTTTCATGCGAGTTTGAATTTGATGCTTAAATGTGGCGTAATTTAAGCCATGTTCGGATAACCACTGCTGAAAGGCTTCGGGAGTGGTGAGCTGTTGTTGTACGCGAAACTCAATCATGAATTGTTCGATTTGTTCGGTTAAGGGATTTCCGATGCCTGCGGCTTGAATTTCTTGTTCTAAGAGATACTGTTTGGCAATTTCGACTAAAGCGGGTTGTAGTTTACCGGCATCATTGAGGTAGCACAGACTTTGCTCCAAAGAAAGAGCGGTATCATCTAGGGTAATAAAGTTATCGAGAGTCATGAGTTGATTGGTATAGTACATGAAGGTACTGTAGTATACCAAAATAGCGATCGCGCTGGTAATGGGTCATATCAAGTCCGATTAAACCGTTACAGCACAAAGCGCTGTCATGAGGTACAAGAGACAAAGATCTCCCCAACCCCCTGCGACTATAGTTGATTCAACGGACTTCAAAGTTTAGATCGCCTATTCTTCTGGCGCTGGAGTAAATTGCGCTAATAGCTCTTCACGAGAGCGTTGCAGCAGCAGAGGGGTGAATTCTTCTGAAGGCAGGGTGGCGATCGCCTCTATAATACCTGCAAGCTCCTCATCTACTTCTCCAAAGCGAACCCGTAGGAGATTATTAATTAACCGAAGAGTGGCTTGCAGTTCTCCTTCTTGCCGTCCTTCCTGTCGTCCTTCCTGTCGTCCTTCTTCGCGCAGTTGGGCGATCGCTTCTTCATACAGTTGAGTTAAAGTCACGATTAGCTCCTCATCATCTCGATCTGCTTCTTGATTTTGCCTGGTGGCTAGAATGGTTAAAAGTTCGTAA
>NZ_JAQPOK010000109.1 GCF_030068445.1 Roseofilum halophilum BLCC-M91
GTCTGACGAAAGTTGGGTTTCACTTCGTTCAACCCAACCTACAATTTTAAGCTTGCCGGTCTACTACGGGGCTAGTTCATATTCTCAGATTCTGAATTTCGATCGCCTTGCTCCTCCATAGGAGCAGAGTCTGCTCGATCGAGGATATTGAGTAAATACATGCCTAATTCGAGTTCTGACATGCCTTCTCCATCGTATTGAATAATCAGGGAAGCGGCTGCCGGGTTAACCCGCACATGCTTCACTTTAGACTCGGCAGAGAGCAGTTTTTCTAGGCGTTGGGCATAGAGCGAGTCGTTAATTAAACGAGGAATGCGTAAACGAATTCGCCCAGGGACAGAATGGACAATTTTATAATCTTCTTCCTCTGTACTCGGTGTTTCTTCGCTGGCAGGTAAGGCTTGCTGACTGCTGTCTGGGCTAGTCTTGGCTTGTTTCTTGACTTGCAGGATCGCTTGCCGCACCAGGGAGGCGATCGTCAGGTTGACTAATAGGGCTTGCGCTCCTCGTAACCGCAAGCGACTGGTAACGAATAGTCCAGCAACTACTGGTAATATTGCAGCGATTTCACTGGTGTTTTCTAACCATTGTCCTAATTGAGAAGTTAAATCAGAAGAGCTTGGGTTCGTCTGGGTCAGAGTTGAGCTGGAAACTTCTGAAGGGGATGCCGCATCTGTCATGGTCTCTTAGCCGTTTCTTGAGTAGGTTTTCGTAGGGAGTCTAAATCATCCAACCCTAGTGTACTACGGGGGACAGGAATAATAACTCTTCTCAAGGAAATGTTTATTTTCTTCATATCCTTGTCAATTAACTTAATCTTCTTGCTAATAAATAGATATAAGAGTAAACTAATGGTGCAAAATAAATGAGAATAATTAGCAACTCTAATGAACACCAGTCAAGTTATGGGTTGGATGAAGCGATGGGGTCGGAACGATCGCCCAGATCGCCCCCCAGGGCGAGGAAAACACCATCACGGTCATTATGACTATCTCGGAGTCAGTTCGAGCCAAGACGAGCAAGCTAAATCAGAAATCCCCGAAAAGAATGGGTTCCTGCTCAGTGAAGGACAACCGGGACAGCAGGTATGGGTGAGGGGGTTTCAGGGAAAAGGGGGAATCTCTCGCCTGTTAGCTATGGGAATTACCCCAGGATCTCAGGTACAAATCCTCAGTCGTCAAGGCAGTGGCTCAGTAGTGGTGGCGATCGCCGATAACCGATTAGGTCTAGGCGCTGGTTTAGCCTCACGAGTCCTCGTCACCGAAACCAACCCATCTTTACACCCCAATCTAGATATGGAAAACTCAACCTCCGCCCTCCATTTAGGAGACCTGAGTGTAGGCGAAAAAGGGCGCATCATCGGCTACGAAAACACCCATCGCGCCTACAAAAGCAAACTCCTCTCCATGGGACTCACCCCAGGAACAGAATTTACCGTCGTTCGGGTTGCTCCCCTAGGCGATCCCGTAGCTATTCAGGTACGCGGCTTTAATTTAAGTGTACGCAAACAAGAGGCTGAAGCCCTAAAAGTAGAGATGGTAATGGGTAATGGGTAATGGGTAATTGGTAATTTTCCTATCTCCCTATCTCCCCATCTCCCTATCTCCCCATCCCCCCCATTCCCCCATCTCATCAACAAAATTGAAACCCCAGGTTATGACCATGCTCAAACCCATTGTTGCCTTAATTGGTAATCCCAACTGCGGGAAAACCACCCTCTTTAACGCCCTAACTGGAGCCAACCAACGGACAGGAAACTGGCCAGGGGTTACAGTCGATCGCAAAGAAGGGCAGTTTAAGGTTAATGAATCTACCATTACCCTCGTAGATTTACCGGGGGTCTATTCCCTAGATGCAGAAGAAAGTGCCACGGGGATGGATGAATTAGTCGCGCGAGATTATCTGCTTTCTGGGGAAGCGCAACTGGTGATTAATATCATTGATGCCTCCAATCTAGAGCGCAATCTTTATCTGACTACCCAGCTCATGGAAATGCGCGTACCCATGGTCATTGCCCTGAATATGACCGATATTGCCCAGAAGCGAGGCATAGATATTAATCCAGACCAGTTAGGCGATCGCTTAGGGGTTCCCGTTATTCCCATTATTGCCAGCGATCGCCAAGGCATTCAACCTTTAGTTAATCTCATCGGCCAAATCCTCGAAAACTTAACCCATACTCCCAGCTACGTGGCCTATCCCGCAGTCATAGAAGATGCCTTAGCCGAAATCGTCCCCTACCTGACTGAAAACACCACCAATCGGATTATTGAACCTCGCTGGAGTGCCCTCAACTTGCTGCAATACGATGAACGGGGAGCGAGCGAAATCGTTACTCCAGAACTCACCGAGATGATCGCCAAACATCGGCGGACAATTCATCAAGTCTTGGGGGAAGATATTGATATTTTAATTGCCGATAGTCGCTACGGCTTTATTCAAAATGTAGCCCAAGAAACCAGTCAACGCAGTGGAGAAGTCAGTCAATCCATGAGCGATAAGCTCGATGCCATTGTCCTCAACCGTTGGCTGGGTATTCCCATTTTCTTGGGCGTGATGTACCTGATGTTTTTGTTTACCATTAACGTCGGTAGTGCCTTTATTGACTTCTTTGACATTGCAGCAGGCACAATCTTTGTAGACGGCTTCGGGCAACTACTGGAAAGTCTGCGCTTTCCTGGATGGGCGATCGCCCTCTTAGCCGATGGCGCAGGGGGTGGGATACAAACCGTCGCCACCTTTATTCCCGTAATTGCCTTCATGTTCCTGTTCTTATCCATACTCGAAGACTCCGGTTATATGGCGCGAGCTGCCTTCGTCATGGATCGAATGATGCGGTTTGTGGGCTTACCCGGCAAATCCTTTGTGCCCATGTTAGTGGGCTTTGGCTGTAACGTACCCGCAATTATGGCCACCCGCACCCTAGAAAATTCCCGCGATCGCCTGATGACCATCCTCATGAACCCCTTCATGTCCTGTGGTGCAAGGCTTCCCGTTTACGCCCTCTTTGCCGCCGCCTTCTTTCCCATCGGCGGCCAAAACATCGTCTTTAGCCTCTATCTGCTCGGCATTGGCTTTGCCATTCTCACCGGGCTAGTGATGAAAAACACCATACTCAAAGGTGACATTTCCCCTTTTGTCATGGAGCTTCCCCCCTACCACATCCCCCGGTTCAAAGGAGTCATGATCCGCACCTGGGATCGGCTGCGGGCATTTCTCATCAAAGCCGGAAAAGTGATTATTATCATGGTCACCATCCTCGGATTACTCAACTCTTTAGGAACCGATGGATCGTTTGGTAACCAAGATAGCGATAAATCCGTCCTCAGTGTCACCAGTCAAGCCGTAACCCCCGTATTTGCGCCCATGGGCATTACCCAAGAAAATTGGCCCGCCACCGTCGGCATCTTTACCGGTGTATTCGCCAAAGAAGCCATGGTGGGCACACTCGATTCAGTCTACGGGCAATTGGCAATTAGTGACAATCCCGAATTAGCCGAAGCAGAGGGCAGCTTTGATTTGTGGGGAGGCATCCAAGAAGCCTTCGCCACCATTCCCGCCAACTTAGCCGAAATTCCCAGTACCTTACTCGATCCGCTCGGATTAAATATTGGCGACACCACAGACATAGAAACCGCTTCCACAGAACAAGAAGTCCAGCTAGGCACATTTGGAGCCATGGTGAGCCGGTTTGATGGTAAAACCGGAGCCTTTGCTTACCTGCTGTTTGTATTGCTCTATTTTCCCTGTGTCTCTGCCACCGCAGCCGTTTACCGGGAAACCAACTTACAATGGACTATCTTTGTGGCTGCATGGACAACCGGTTTAGCCTACATCGTCGCCACCAGTTTCTATCAAATCACTCAATTGAATGCCCAACCCCTCTTTGCCAGTCTATGGCTGGTGGGAATGGCAGCGATTAGTGTCGGTGTCTTCTTCGCTCTGAAAATGCTCCATCCCCAGTTCAAACCCCAGCGTCAGTCTGAAAACCCCATTTAGGGGATAGGGGAATGGGGGAATGGGGGAATGGGGACGCGGAGACACGGAGATTGCCTATTGCCTATTGCCTGTTCCCTGTTCCCTGTTCCCCAAATTATTAATTGTTAATTGTTCATTGAAAATGATTTTAGAACTGCAAACCTATCTCGCTCAAAAACAGAAAGTCTCTCTAGCGGAACTCGAAACTCACTTTCGCAGCCATCCGGATGCTCTGCGGGGGATGCTTAACAAATTAGTCCATAAAGGCAGAGTACGCCCCTTAGCTTCAGAAGGAAAAAAATGTGGCGGTTGCACCCACTGCAATACCACAGCCTTTGAAGTTTACGAATGGGTAGGAAATCAGTAGCGCTAGGCAAAAGCTTGTGGAAATCAGGATTTGAGACTTTGATCTTGTACCTCATAGCAGCAAAAAATGCTGTATCGTAATGAAAAGTATATTCAGGTATAACAAAAATCACGAGTCTGAATTGATTGAACTCCTGAAAGCTGAACCCGATTGGAGTTCGTTTACCAATGCCGACGCATTAGATAAATTCAAGAATGCCTTGTTGTGTAGTCAAACTTACATTTATAAAAGTCAAGACAACATTTGTGGCTATCTACGCGCTTTAGTTGATGGGTTTGGTATTTATGTAAGCGAGCTTTATATTGCACCGCGCTATAGGAACCAGGGCTACGCACGAGAGCTTCTGAAAAGGATTAAGCAAGAGCATCAGTCTTTAGACGTTTACCTGCTTTCCGATGAAGATCTATATTATGAGAAGCTAGGGTACAAGCGTGTTGGTTCAGTGTTTGAGCTATAGTAGTTGTAGACCTGGCATTGCACACCCGACTTCACGCCCATATTTTCAATCAATCCAGTGCCTATTCTCCTGTGAAAATTTCCGACAAAGAACAAGCAAACTCAGGCAGTAAAGGAGAGGTCAGTACATCATCAATCAATAGAGTTAATTCTAATTTCAGAACCCCCTGATTGCGCCGATAGACCTCTATCTGTTTCGCTCTCCAGTCAGCGATCCAGTATTCTAAGACTCCCCTAGATGAATAGAGTTTTAACTTCACTTGGCGATCGCGTCTTTCATTCTCTGATCCTGCCGACAAAACCTCGATCGCCAGTTCCGGTGCGCCCCCGAAATGTCCAGATTCATCAATTAAGGACGTATAAGTTTCCTTCTGCATCCAAATCACATCCGGAATTACATCATTCCCCTCACTAAACAATACACCCGCACCCATAACTGCATACCCTAACCCAGTTCTTTTTGACCAAGATTTCAACTCATAGTAAAGATTCCCACAGGTATCTTGATGCTTATTATGAGGCGCTCTAGTCACAAACAGTTCTCCATCAATAATTTCATAGCGGTTGCTATTGTCAGGCAGTAAATCCAGGTCAGCACTTGTCCAACGTAATTGAGGTTCTGGGTTAGAAGTGACGATCGATTCGGTCATGGGATTACCTCACTCTACTGGGAGTTTTTCTGAATTATAATATAGTGGTTCTTAGTATTCTAGGCAGTGGTGGCGAAAATTTTCTCGCCCCTACAATACCTTCGCGATATTCTCCAATTCTAATACTGTAGTGCCGTGACACGACTAAAATGAGGCAATAGGATTTTGCTTAAATTCACAAATTTCAAGAACCCTAGCGATTTTCTAATGCCCTAAATTAGCTGTGTCAAGGCAGTAGTGCCGTGACACAGCTAAAAATGTGCATTAGCGTAGGGTGGGTTAGGCGGCTAAAACCTAGACTCTGACAGCAATCTATCAATCCGCCGTAACCCACCATTTTAGGGTTGTCACGGCAGTAGGGTGCGTTAGCGACAGCGTAACGCACCGAAATCAATCAATCCCTAGTCATCCCAAAACCCTTGAGGTTTTTCTATCTGTTCTGTAGTCCCCCAATCTCTAGGATAAACGCCCAACTTCATCAACCGGTGAATCGTGGAATAGGGCCAATCCTGGGGCATTTTACAATATCCATGCCGCACGGGATTATAGTGAATATAATCGCAGGGGAAAAGAGAAGCGGGCATCTTGTGCGAGCCAAAGTGATAACATAGCTTTACTTTGAGTCTAGCTGAAGTTATTCAACCTGATATGTTAGAATTTTGGCGCAGTATACCGAGGACTGTAAGGTTAGGTCTATTATTTCCCCTAGGATTTCTGAATGCGTGGTTGCTCTCCCATGTCATTAATAACCTTCAGCCCTTAGTCAGCTTGTTTGTCACCGCGACTCTGTTTTCATTTTTACTGAATTTTCCCATTCAATTTTTACATCGTCGAGGTCTGAAACGATCTTGGGCAATTGCTGTTGTTTTTCTGGTTGCTATATTATTTGTCCTCTTTTTAGCGGGGTTACTGATCCCACAAATTCTGAGGCAATTGGCTCAACTGCTCAATAGCTTACCCAAAATATTGGCATCGGGCGATCGCCAGATCGATGCTCTGGAGCAATGGGCGATCGCTCAAAATCTCCCCTTTGACTTAAGTGCAATCAGCCTACATCTGGCCCGCAATTTATCCACCCAACTCCAATCCATCGGTTCCCAAGCCTTAGATTTACTGGTTGGAACCATTAACAATATTCTGAATGGCACGATTATTCTGGTATTTACCATTTTTTTGGTTTTAGGTGGAGAATCCTTTTGGAAGGGTATTTTTAGTTGGATACCCGATCCTTGGGGCACAAAACTGAAAGAAACTTCAGAGCAAGTTTTTGCCAACTACTTTGTCAGTCAAACCATTTTAGCCGGAATTCTCAGCGTTGCTCAGACCCTAGTTTTTCTCCTGTTACAAGTTCCCTATGGTCTTTTATTTGGCGTGGCCATTGGCATGACGACCCTAGTCCCCTATGCCAGTGCCGTGACGGTGATTTTAGCCAGTTTCATTGTGGGATTACAAGATTTTGCATTAGGGATTCAAGTTTTGGGGGCAGCTTTGATCGTTGGGCAGATTAATGACAACATTGTTGCCCCCCGTCTTTTAGGAGATATGATCGGACTTAATCCCCTCTGGTTAATGATCTCCCTGATTATTGGCGGAAAAGTGGCTGGACTTCTGGGTTTATTGCTGGCTGTTCCTGTGGCCAGTGTGATCAAAACCATGGTAGATTTTGCCCGTTATCCTGACCGCATGTCCGAGGATAGTTTAGAAGATAAGCCCGATCTTGAACCTCAGTTAGCGCCTTCAGAGCAGGAAGAACAAGCTGAAGAATAAACTTCATAGTGTCCGTTTAATAAGGATAGGGCGACAATGGGAGCAGTTACGGCTCTGAGGATGCGTTGACCGAGGGAAATGGGTTGAAACCCTGTGTTGAGGGCTTGTTGGACTTCGTGGGGAGTCCAGCCCCCTTCTGGCCCGGTGGCGATCGCGATCGATTCGCTAGGTGGGGGTAGAGGTAGGGCAAGCAGATGGGGGGCACTGGTGCGGGTAACGGCCAGGTAGCGATCGCTCCCGTCAGCAGTTTCTATGGCTTGAGCAAAGGAGAGGGGATCGGCGAGATCGGGAATATGCTGCCGTTCGCATTGTTCAGCCGCTTCTGTGGCAATGCGTCGCCACCGTTGCAGTTTTTGGGCGCTAGGTTTCAGCAGGGTGCGATCGCTGATGACAGGGATAATCGACCTTACACCCAATTCAGTGCAACAACGGATAATCTCTTCAAACCCGTTTTTAGGTAAGGCAACCATCAGGGTAATGGCGATCGCCAGTTCCGTTTGGATCTCTATTGGTTCTAAGCGTTGTGCTGTTTCGAGATCCCGCAGTTCACTTAACCACCAGTCCGGTTGCATCAAGGCAATAAAGCGATCGCCCGGTTGCAGTCGCAGCACTCGACACAGATAATGCTGTTGCTGGGCAGTCAGCCGGATTATGTCATTATGGAGTTGTTCGGGGGCGATCGCCACCCTTTGCCATTGCGTCACCATCATTGCTATAGCGATCGCGGCAGCGATGCAGAGCATTATCGCCAAAAATTATATCAAATTCGGTCAATGGGTATAAGTTTAGGAATCGGCTTTTTCTTGTTATCCTTAAGGAAGTTCGGAGACTTGCATCAACCGAGGGAGAAAAACCGAACCTGACATTTAACGAAAGTTTGTTAGATTGAATTCATCAAACAAAGGTAAGTTGTTTAGGAGGTTTATATTATGCCTTTAGTTCGTTGGGAACCGTTCCGGGAAATCGATACTTTACAACGGCAAATGAATCGCTTGTTTGATGATTTAGTGCCCAAAGAAGATCTTTATCACCACAGTTCTTTCCTACCGGCGGCTGAACTGCATGAAACCCCTGAAGCCTTTGAAATTAAATTAGAAGTTCCGGGTATGAAACCGGAAGACCTCGATATTCAAGTGACGGCTGAAGCGGTTTCTATTTCTGGCGATCGCCGCAGCGAAAACACCACTGAAGAGAAGGGGGTAACTCGCTCAGAGTTTCGCTATGGTCAGTTCCAAAGAGTGATTCCTTTACCCAACCGGGTTCAAAACAATAATGTGGAAGCGGAATATAAGGATGGAATTTTGCACTTGACGTTACCGAAGGTTGAAGAAGAACAACACAAGGTCGTTAAGGTGAAAGTGGGTTAAGGTTAGCCTAACATCGGGTGCGTTACGCTTGCGCTAACGCACCCTACTGCTATAGAGCGCAGCGCTATACAGCGCTTTTCGATGTTATGAGGTACAGTTATCGAAAGTTTAAGGGTTGAGTGCCTTCCCATGAAAAGCCTGAAAAATGGGGATTATAGCGTGAAAAATGGTTTTCCCATTACCCATTACCCATTACCCTTCTGCCGCGCGAAGCGCTGTAATTTGGTGCTTTAGGAGTGCGAGCGTCTCGCTCCCTAGAGAAAGGCAGCGAGCAAGATGCTCGCACTACATATACTGCCTCATTTTAGCTGTGTCACGACAATACAAAACCACTTGAGATCATCAAGATATAGGGGTGGGTTTACGAGATCTTTGGTTTTTCTTGCCAGATCTAGGTCAACCCGCCCCTACGGAGTTTCTCCCTTTTTTAAGGGGAGGAATGAGGGGGAGCTTGCGCCTACGGAAACTAATTGTTCAAAACGGCGATAATCTTCTCGTGCAACACGCCATTACTGACGACAACGCCACGATTATCGATCATTTTCTGCCCCTCAGCAAAGTTGAGGGGTTTTCCATACATATCGGTCACCTTTCCTCCGGCTTCTTCAACAACGATCGCACCAGCAGCATGATCCCAAATATTTTCCCGATAATCGGGATATTTGGGGGAGGGTAAGCGCAAGTATAGAGCGGCTTTTCCAGAGGCAACAATGCCATATTTGGCTTGGGAGTCCACCCGCACCGATGCGGCGGTAATGCCGACGGCTTGAGCCATGGCATTTTGCCGAGATTGGTCGCCATGGGCGGCTTCTACGCTTTCCACAAAGCGCAAATTTTCTGTATCGTCGGGACTGACGACATGGATGGGTTGCAGTTCTCCTCCCGCTAAGGGCTTCATTTGCGCTCCTTCTCCGCGCACGGCAACGTAGAGCATACCCGGTTCGGAACCTTCGACGGGCATGGCGGGACAGGCTAAAACGCCGACCTTGATATCCCCGTCTTCAATGAGGGCTAGAGCCACGGCATACTGATCTTGACGCAAAAAACCTTTTGTGCCGTCAATGGGGTCTAGTGTCCAATATCGGGGGGATACAGAGCCATTTCCGCGATCGATCCAGTCGGTTACTTGGTCGGCGGTGGCATCGGGGATTATGTTTTGCACATAACCGAGCATTTTGTTGAGGGTGTCGGCCATTTCCGGTTTGCGTAGCTCGGTTGCGTCTTCTTCCCCGACAACGGGATCGTTGGGGAAGGTTTCGGCCAATGCTTTGCAGATTATGGCTTGGGAGCCGTAATCGGCGACGGTTACGGGACTTTTATCTTGTTTTTCGATCGCCTCTGGAATGTCTTGGCGTACCTGCTGACAGAGTTTTGCGGCTAAGATGGCCGCTTCCATGGCTACCTGTTTTTCGCGATCGTAGGACATAGTTGCCTTAATGAGTTGTCATTTTTTGAAGATATCGTTTCTATCTTGGCAAGAGGATGGGCTGGTGTCACTACATCCGAGGGGCGATCGGTGGTTCGCTGTTTTGATATTCCCCGCTCAAAAAGACGGGGCTTTTTGGATAAGCTGCTCTCCAGTTAAGCTAAAGGCGCGGGTTTCGGTGATTTTTACTTTTACCAATTGACCCTTGAGTTGGTTAATATCTCCGGTAAAGAATGTTAAGCGGTTGCCGTCCGTGCGTCCCATGACTTGGGTTTGATCCTTGGGATTTTGGTCTTCAACTAGGACAGTTTCTATGCGTCCGAGATAGCGCTGCGATCGCGCCTGGGCTTTAATGGCGACTAAATGATTCAGCCTCTGGAGGCGATCGCTCTTCACTTCCTCACTTAACTGATTTTCCCATACCGCCGCCTCCGTCCCCGGTCTGGGAGAATAGGCCGCCGTATTGAGCTGGTCAAAGCCAATATCCTCGACCAACTCTAGGGTATGCTCAAACTGCTCCTCCGTTTCTCCGGGAAATCCCACAATTGCATCGGCACTAATGGAGGCATCTGGCATAACGTCGCGAATCTTGTCAATAATGCGGCGATACTTCTGATGGGTATACCCGCGCCGCATGGCCTTGAGAACCTGATTATCCCCAGACTGAAAGGGAATATGAAAATGTTTACACACTTTCGGCAATTCGGCACAAGCGCGAATTAAGCGCTCCGTGAAATAGCGAGGATGACTCGTAGCAAACCGAAGCCGCTCAATTCCTTCCACATCATGGACAAAATAGAGCAAATCGGTAAACGTATTCTCCCGTCGTCCTTGGGGGGTAATTCCCGGTAAATCCCGACCATAAGCATCAATGTTTTGTCCCAACAGAGTCACTTCCTTATATCCCTGTTGGCCCACCTGCTCCATTTCTGCTCGAATCGCTTGGGGAGTCCGAGATTGTTCTACCCCTCTGACTCCAGGAACCACACAATAGGAACAGCGCTCATTGCAGCCATAAATCACATTCACCCAAGCCGTAATCTTGCTATCGCGCCGGGGTTTGGTGATATCCTCCATAATGTGAACCGGTTCCGTGGCCACCACCTGATTCCCCTCTAGGACTTGCTCCAACAAATCCCCTAAGCGGTTCGCATGTTGGGGCCCCATGACTAAATCGAGTTCCGGAACCCGACGCAAGAGGGCTTCCCCTTCCTGTTGGGCCACACATCCAGCTACAATCAGGGTTAAATGGGGGTTTTCTTGTTTGCGTTTGGCTTGTCTTCCCAGATAAGAATAGACTTTTTGCTCGGCATTATCACGAATGGTACAGGTATTGTAGAGAATCAAATCCGCTTGATAGGGGTCTTCCACGGATTCAAAGCCGATATCGTCAAGAATGCCGGCCATGCGCTCCGAGTCGGCCTTGTTCATTTGGCATCCAAAGGTAGTAATGTGATAACGACGGTGAGTCATAGGGGTTTAGACTGGATAGGGGACAGGGGACAGGGGACGGTTAATATACCCCATTTTTGCTTTTTTGAGGTACATCTCGATCCCCCTCAATCCCCCTCTTGAAAAGCAGGGGGGGTTCATTTTCACAAATTATACCGCAAAAAGCTTGAATCTCTTGCTAATTGCTCATCCCCAGGTTTGACTTCCCTTATTCGAGATAGGCATTGAGATCTTCAATGACACGGGTCAGTTCAGCTTCCGTACTCAGGCGCAGGCGATCGCTCTTCAGGGTCACTAACACCTTAGCCGCAAAGGGACTGGCATAGATATTCGGATTACAGAATACCTCTAGGAAAACCTCCCCATTATGGCGGTATTCCATGGGAGGTTGAGGCGCTTTTCGCCCTGAAGTCACCGGGTGGGCCGCAGAAGCTTTGAGGGTGTCCATCAATTGATTAATTGCCCCTTTTAGATCTTGGGCAGCTTCAGGAGTAAAATTAAAAGAGACGGAGCCTTGGGCAAAGTTAAGGGTCAGTTGGGTCATAAATGGTAAACCAGATGAGACTATTGTATATGCTTGAAGATTATGGTGAAGGATATTCGCTCTCAAGTCCGTCAGGTTCTCTTAATTACGTTAGGACTCAATGTACTGGCGTTGTTAATTAAGGTCGCGGTCAGTTGGAAAACTGGGTCGTTGAGTTTGTTGGCCGATGCGCTCCATAGTATCACTGATAGTGCCAATAATGTATTGGGATTAGTGGCGAATCAACTAGCTTCCCCCGAACCCGATCGCGAACATCCCTATGGACATCAGAAATTTGATGCCATTGGCGCTTTGGGCGTTTCGGCGTTTTTGGGTTTTGCGTGTTTTGAAATTGTCTCTAGTTCAGTCGAGCGTCTGATGTCTGAAGCCGATCCCCTAACGATCGCCTTCCCCGATCTCTGGATTTTGCTGATTGTTTTAGGGATTAATATTTTTGTCGCCTTTTATGAACGGGGAGTAGGACAACGCATTGGTAGTGGGATTTTAGTCGCCGATGCCAAACATACCATGAGTGATGTTTGGGTAACCATTATGGTTTTAGGTGGATTGATTGGCGTGGTGTTAGGATATCCCCTCCTCGATGTCTTGTTAGCATTTCCGGTGGCTGTATTGGTGTTTTATAGTGGCTGGGAAGTCCTCAAGGATAATTTACCTTGGCTCGTGGATGAAATCGCGATCGCCCCTGAAGCCATTCACGATACAGTCATGGAAGTCCCAGGGGTCATCAACTGTCATGATATTGCTTCGCGGGGTGTGGTTGGTCGTCAAGTCTTTATTGAAATGCATTTAATTGTTGATGCGATTGATGTGGCCAGTTCCCATGAAATTACCGAAGCTGTAGAAGCCCATTTAGAGGATAAATATCACCCCGTCCGCGTTCTCATTCATGTGGAACCCCCTGATTATCATTGCGATCGAATTACGTTTCAACCGTGAGCCGATCCCGATCGTTTTTCAAAGTTTTCCACAAAATGGGTTGTTTTTCCACAGTTTCCCGGTGCTTTTCCACAACTTCATGAGGATAGATTCGAGGATCTACAAACTGGATTAGACTTGAGTATGATCGATCAGATTGGTTAATCCGGTAAGAAACAACAATGAAACGAAATTTAGCGATCGCCGCCCTAACTCTCCTATTTTCAGGTAGCCTATCCCTACCCAGTTGGGCCGAAACAGTGATGGAAAAAGTCATGCGTACAGGAGTCCTCACAGCAGGAACCCGAACCCATACAGTTCCCTTTGCTTATATTAATGAACAAGAAGAGTTAGTGGGCTATTCGATTGACATGCTTGACCGAATTCGACAAGAAATGGAAGCCCAACTCGGTAAAGAAATCACCTTAGAATTAGTGGAAGTAACTCCCGATACTCGGATTCCTGCCATTACGAATCACACCGTTGATTTGGTCTGTGGAGTCACCAGTTTTACTTGGGATCGGGATATTTTTGTAGACTTTTCTCTCAGTTATGCCGTCACCGGTACTCGTTTATTAGTCAAGCAAGGGGATACATTAGGGTCGCCAGAATCTTTAGAAGGAAAAAAAGTCGGCGTATTGCTGGGAACCACTAACGAGCAGGTGATTCAACTCATTCAACCGGATGTGGATCTGGTTCCCATGCGCGGTAGTGCGGAAGGATTAACCGCTCTACAAGAAGGAGAAATCGATGCCTTTGCTTGGGATGGGATTCTCTTAGAAGGATTACGGAAAACGGCTGGCGATCCCGATGAGTTCAGCGTTGTACCGGAAATTCCTTATACCCGTGAAGGGATTGCCTGTATGATGCCCGAAGATAACTCTACCTTCCGCGATCTGGTGAACTATACCCTGGCTAAATTCATGCAAGGTTACCTGATGGAGCGCCCAGACGATGTAGCCGTGGTTAATCGCTGGTTTGGCCCAGAAGGGGTGACTCCTGTGAACGAAGAGTTAGTGGTTGAGTTTTTCCGAGATATTATTGATACTCATAGTCAAGTCCCGATCGCCCCATAGCCTCCCTTTCAAGGGAATGATTTGATATCAAGTTCGGTTAATCGGAAAAGAGAAGCGGGCAAGATGCCCGCACTCCTAGAATCAGTTGATCTTACTGGAGTGGGAGCGTCTCGCTCCCTAGATTTTTACTTCGGGTAATGATGCCAAATCTGCTGGTTGGAGAAAGTTTTCCCCGATATTCCGTAGAGATTTCCAGACCATTACCCATAACCGAAGTTTAAAAAAACCCTGACTATTAAATCAGGGGTTTAGATACCAATTACATATTTTTTCCATTCTTGATGTGTACCGCTCGTCACATGCTTGTGCAGCTCAAAATAGAGGCTGCTGTAGGGTTTTCGCGGGGAATGAGATAAAATCATCAAGGCCTCTTCAGGAGTCCGGTTACCTTTTCTGACATTACAGCGTACACAGGCCGTGACTAAGTTTTCCCAAGTCTCACCTCCTCCGCGCGATCGCGGAATCACATGATCGAGGGTTAACCCATCTCCCTTCTGTCCACAATATTGACAGCAATGGGAATCCCTGTATAAGATATTTCGGCGTGTCAAAGGAATTTCTTTATAGGGAACTCGGATATAGTGCCGCAGTCGAATTACGGTTGGTAAGGGAAAACCAGGACACAACAACTTACCATTGTGTTCTACTTGTTCGGCTTTTCCCTTGAGCAACAAAACAACCGCCCGTCGCCAGGTAGCGATGTTGAGCGGTTCGTAAGAGGCATTTAACACCAGAACCTTGCTCATGGATATAATGAATTGCAAAAATATTTTCACATAGCGTAGCACATTGTTGGGCAGAAGGGTAATGGGTAATGGGCAGAAGGCTAATGGGTAAACCATTCTGAAAATAATCTAGAATTTTCTCGGTTTTCCTAAAAAAACATAAAATTTATACTAAAATCTAAATAAAAATTCTGAAATTTATGTTAATGCATAACCCTCCATTAGAGTCTACTTTGACTCCAGAATCAGCGATCGCCGGAACCCCTAACGCCGATCTCCTCATGGGAACTGCCAACCCGGATCGAATTTTTGCGGATGCCGGAGAGGATTGGATCGCCGGAAACCAAGGCTCCGATACCCTTAACGGTAATATAGGTCAAGATCTGCTCTATGGCGGCCAAGACTCGGATTTGCTCTATGGCGGTCAGGGAAATGATACCCTTTACGGAGATAAAGGGAGCGATCGCCTTTCCGGAGACCTGGGTTCAGACCTGCTCATCGGGGGTGCAGGTCAAGACCTCTTTATCCTCAGCCAGCCATCCTCCACCCATCCTAGCCAAGCCGACTGGATACTCGACTTTGAAGACACTCAAGATTATATTCAACTTCCTAACGGATTAACCAGCGATCGCCTCAGCATCGCTTTAGGACGGGATAACTTAACCGGAACAACCCTCATTCAAGACCTAAGCACCGGCCAAACCCTCGCCATTTTACCCGGTATTCATCCCAACCAACTCACCGCCGAAGACTTTATTAGCGATCCTCTCCCCTCCACCCTCGCCCAAACCGCCCAATTCGATTCCCCCTTACTTTTAGCAGATCCCCAAACCCCCACCTCCTTTAACATTGAATTTGACTACCGATTTGACCACAGTGGCTTTTTCAACGATCCCAACCGTCGCCAAATCCTAGAAACAGCCGCCTCCTTCTGGGAGCGACATATTCTCGATGAATTTACCGATCTGGCTCCCGGAACCCCCATTTACGTCAAAAATCCCACCACGGGAGGCACAGTATCCTTTAACCTAGATCGCTCCATTGATGATGTCCTCGTCTTTGTCGGAGCAACTCCCCTATCTTCCCAAATCATTGCCCAAGCCGGGCCAAGTGGCAATTGGACTCCCGGTAGCGAACTAGATGGGCGGTTTAATAGCACCAACTTTGAACCTTGGACAGGTCACATCAGCTTTAATTCCACCATGAATTGGTTTATCGATCCCACCCCCCAAACCCATAACGATATTCCTCCAGGACAAATTGATTTAATGACTGTTGCCACCCACGAACTTGGGCATATTCTCGGCATTGGCAACACCCAAGCCTTTAACCAATGGATATCCGGTCAAACCTTCATGGGGCCCAATGCCCTAGTGATTACCGAAGGTTTAGGCATTCCCTTAGCTACCGATCTATCCCATATTCAAGACCACTTTTTACCCAATGCTATTGGTGGAGAGTCCTTACTCGATCCAATGATTTCTTCTGGGGTACGACAATTCCTTACTCAGCTTGATTTAGCACTCTTGCAAGATATTGGGTATCAAATTACGGTCTAAGTGGGAAGGGGGAAGGCATACACTCTCCTTATCAATGTAGTTGTGTTACTCTTCGTCACCCAAATTAGCCAGATGCTCTTCTAACCCCATGCGGGTTTCGGCTTTATGCAGAAAGTAGCCTGTCATCATTGCCGAAGCTAACAAACGACCCAACTGTTCCCGATTGGTGGTGATGGTAACGCCGAAATGTTCTGGAGGCAATTGTCCGAGCAGTCCGACAATGTTGTGTTCCATCACACTGAGGGCTTCTTTGGAGGGTTGCGAGAGATGATTGACTGTTTGCGGATCTAGGGAATGCAGATATTCACCTAGGGCATTGTTTTCGTTAGCGAGTTGCTCGAACAGGTGGGAGTTTTGGGTGTTGTGATTCATAATAATCTGCTGAATGAGAGAACTAAATTCTGTTGACTGGTCTTTGTTGACTTGTTTTTACTCTAGACGAATTCGCTAAAACGCCATTGGAGGTGAACCGAACTTACGAAGCAGGGATTTTGCGAAACCTTAAAAACTGTTGCCTGCCCGATTAGGGCAGGACTGATGGGTTGAATTAATCACAGTAGAGGGTATCGCGGGTTTTTTCTCCGGTGATGGGATTGGTTCCTTTGGCGATCGCACATAGATATTCCTGAGCATCATATCGGAGAATCACGTCCGTAAAGTCGGCTCCTTCGATGTTAGCATCTCTAAAGCTGGCGAGTTGGGCGAAGGCCCCTTCAAACAGCACATTTTTTAAGTTGGCCTTCCTAAAATTGGCTTCTGCAATGGTGGAATATCTCAGATCGGCTCCTTCTAAATTGGCTCTAATCAGTTTGGCTCCAAATAAACTCGCTCCCCGCAAGTCTGCCCCCACAAAGCTACTTTCGGTCAGATCTGCCTGATCGAATTGGGCTTCTTTCAGGTCTTTGCCGGAAAAATCAGCCCTTTTCAGGTCTACTTTTTCATAGTTTTGGGCTAAGGCTGGAGGTAAGTTACTGATGCCTCCGGTGAGGCTCAGACCGAGGATGAGGCATACACTCAACCATAGAATCAGATAAGTAGGGATTTTTTTGACGGTCATGACGATGGTACGTTTAGGTGTTCAACAGCGATATATAGCTAGTCTAAATGAGTTGTGCCACGGGAAATGCCCTCTCCCTCAATCCCTCTCCCGTGGGAGAGGGACTTTCCCCCTTCTCCCTTCGACTTCGCTCAGGGCAGCGCCTGCGGGAGAAGGGGGTAGGGGGATGAGGGGCAATCGTTATATGAGTAATCCAGGACTGCAAGGGGAAGAGGTGGTTGCCCAATGGTTGCAACAGCAAGGGGCAAGGATTTTGCACCGTCGCTGGCGCTGTCGTTGGGGAGAGTTGGATCTGGTTGTCCAATGGGGGGAGGAGCTGGTATTTGTGGAGGTGAAAACCCGCAGCGCGGGCAATTGGGATGGCAATGGGTTATTGGCTCTCTCGTCCCAGAAACAGGCAAAATTGCGCTCTGCGGCTGAGTTTTTTCTAGGGGAGTCCCCCCAATGGTGTGAGGCTGGATGTCGGTTTGATGTGGCGTTGGTTTATTATCAGCCGGTGGGCAAGTCGGTGGAGGTTGCGGCGATCGCCCCCCCGGTTACCTATGAAAATCACCAGTTTTTGATTATAGATTATCTTCAAGATGCATTTTCTGGCTAAAACTTGTGTGATTTAACCCATTCCAAAGCCGGGTTAAACCTTCTATGATCGAAGTAATACCATCTCAAACCATCTGATTACCCAATCATGAGGATCGCCCGATGTTGAAGTTCGTGATTTTATTCCTGGGAGCTTTTACCCTCATTCTCTGGACAACTCTTATCTCTAATCCTGTCCAAGCCCAACCCCCCAGCGAGCATACCGTTGTCTATAGCTGGGGATACGATCGCCTGGGAAGCGATCAAAGGGTGTGCAAGCAGTTAGAGTCTGTGGTTGAACTCGATCCGCGCTACCCTGACAAGCCTTCTTTACATACCCATAGCCGTGTGGTGAGCGATCGCTATTGCTCCTAAGAGCCAGATCTCAAGACAATCCGCTTAAAAAATACAGGGAAAGGTCACGGTAAAAGTGCTACCCTTTCCTTGTTCGCTTACCACCTGGATTTCCCCTCCATGGAGATCGATCAAGCGTTTGACAATGGAGAGTCCTAAGCCAGTTCCAGGGATTTTGCCCACATTATGCGCCCGTTCAAAGCGTTGAAACAGCTTATCTTGATACTCTAGAGGTAAGCCGATTCCGCGATCGCGAACAGCAAACGTAATCTCCGTTGTCGTTGGCGTAACATCCAGGTTAATTGTGCCACCCTCTGGAGAATATTTGATCGCATTGGAGAGCAAATTCGAGAGGATGTGGCGTAGGATCAGGGAATCGAGATTAATAATTTGGTTTTCCCCATAAAGCGTAAGTTTCAAGGCATGTTTAGAAGAAGCGATCGCCTTCACTTCCTCCAGTACCTCTTCACAAAATTCCACCACATTAATCGGTTCTGGATGAAAGTCTAATTTTCCCGATTCAGTCTGACTTAACGTTAAAATATCTTCCAGTAACTGCTGCATATGTTGCGCTGCGGTTTGAATGCGTTTCAAATGCTTCTCTTTTTTCTCTTCCGTCAGCTTATGTCCATAATTTTGTAACATGCCCGCCGACATTTGAATTGCCGTTAAAGGCGTTCTTAAATCATGGGAAGCCAATGAGATATACTCGGTTTTTTCTTGACTTCTTGATTCCGCATGAGCTAAGGAAGATTCTATGTTGACATTTTCCTGATGTTTTTTTAGAGCCATTTTAATGGTAGCATGAACTTCCCGTTCCTTAAACGGCTTGAGCAAATAGCCATAAGACCCCGTTTCTTCAGCTCTAGTCAACGTTTCATCGTCCGCATAAGCCGTTACATAAATTACTGGAACATTATATTGTTTTCTGATTTTTTCAGTCGTTTCAATCCCATCCATATCCCCTTTAATCACAATATCCATTAAAATCAGATCGGGGATAACCTCTGTCATTTTTTCAAGAGCTGCCTTTCCAGAAGACACGATTCCCGCCACTTCATAGCCTAACTTTTCTAATTTTCGGGCTAATCCTTTGGCAATCAGTAATTCATCCTCAACAATTAAAATTTTGATAAAAGACATAGTTATACCCTCTGACGATACTTTAACTCTAAAAATCGTAATTCAAATGTTGTGCCATGATCTCGAATTAATGTAATTTCACCTTCTAATTGTTCCGTTAGGGTACAAACCAACTCCATTCCCAAAGAATCAACATGACGGAAATCTAAATTTTCTGGAAAGCCAATTCCATTATCGGCTACTTTGACCACAATCCGATCGTTCTCTTGCTGATGCAGGATAATCTTGACCTTGCCTTTTCTCCCTTCCGGAAAAGCATGTTTCAGGGTATTGGATAATAATTCATTAACAATGAGACCACAGGGATGAGCGGTTTCTATATTCAGCAGAACCGGTTCAATATCTAAATCGAAGGTTACTCGATTATTTTCTAGATTATAAGATTCAAACAAGTTATGAACTAAATCTTCTAAATATTCACCAAAGTTGATTGTATCTAGAGTCATGGAGCGATAGAGTTTTTCATGGATCAGAGCCATGGAATAAATGCGACTGCGGCTATCTTCTAAGACCTTAATTAAACTCGGATTGCTGACATAATCCGCTTGAAACTCTAATAAATTAGAAACAACCAATAAATTATTTTTGACGCGATGATGAATTTCTTTTAAGAGAATTTCTTTTTCTTGTAAAGAAGTTACCAATCTGCTCTCAGCTTGTTTGCGATCGCTAATGTCTCGATACATCCATAAATGGCCTCGATCGACGGAATCAATCAGAATCGGCACATAGTTTTGTTCAAGGATGCGACCATCCGCTAATTGAATTTCTTGGTTGGTGACAATTTGTTGATTGGCGACAATTTTTTGATGTTGTTGACTGATTTGTTCTGGATGCTCAAATAAGGGTGCAAATTCATCACCAATATTTCCCCATTCTTGTCCAATTAATCGATTAGAACAGTTGATTGTTTTGAAAGTATCGCAAAATGCTTGATTAATTAAAGCGACTTTATTATGTTCATCTTTGACTAATACTCCAAGCTGAAGATTGGAAATCAAACTGGTTAATCGAGAGGTTGTTTCTTGTAATTTTTCTTCAATTTCTTTGCGATCGGTGATATCAATCCAATAGCCAATAATTTCTATAGGATTTCCTTGCTCGTCCCGGACTAAGTTCAGTTGATCGTAAATCCAAATATATCTGCCTTCTTTATGCAAGAAACGGTACTCATGGCTATAAGAACCTTGTTCAAATAAAGTCTTTAGTCCGTAGTGATTAATTTTAACTCGATCTTCTGGATGGAGATGATTCCACCAAAAGTTATTCTCAAACATTTCCAGTAATTGATAACCAATTAAATCATAGGCATTGTCACTAACAAAGGTTAGTTCAAAGCTATTATGGGCACGGAAACTATATAAAATACCAGGACTGGAGGAGAGCAAATATTGAATCCTTTCTTGACTCATTAACAATGCTCTTTCAGCCACAATCCTTTCTTTGAGTTCTCTTTGAAGTTGTTGATAATATTCGGATTGTTGAATGGCGATCGCTAATTGGGAAGAAATTTGTTTCAATAACTCGATTTCTTCGATTTTCCAATCTCTGGGTCGATCGCATTGATGTACAATCAATAATCCCCAAAGTGATTTTTTTTGAATAATGGGGACGACTATTTTGCTTTTAACTTGAAATTCTTGTAAAAATTCGATTAAACAAGGATGAATTTGAGCAGAAATTACATCGGGAACTACATAAGTTTTTCCTGCTATATATTCATCATAGCATTCTACAGGAAAGGTTTCTTCAGGAAATATTTTATCTAAGGTGGATGACCAACCTGAATTGACTGCTTCAGCGATTACTTGTCCAGTATAATTGGGTAATACTCGATAGACTAAGACTCGATCGGAGAGTAAAAGCTGTTTGACTTCTTTAACCGTAGTTCTTAAAATCTCTTGCAAGTCTAAGGATTCTCGGATGCGTTGAGTAATAATACTGAATAGCTCCTCGCGTTTAACTTTTTCCAGTAACCTAGCTTCAGCATTTTTAAGTTCTGTAATATCATTTTGAATGCCTAAATAGTGGGTTAAAGTTCCTCGATCGTTATGAATGGGTGAAATACTAATTCTATTCCAAAATAAAGTGCCATCTTTGCGATAGTTTCGTAAAATGACTGTACAGCCTTCTTCCTCTTTTAAGGCCTGACGAATAGTTTTTAGTCCTTGTTGATGTCGATCTTTTCCTTGCAGCAAACGACAATTTTTGCCGATGATGTCTTGTGCTGAATATCCGGTAACGCGCTCAAAGGCAGGATTAACGGAAATGACGGGAAAATCGGGCTGCTTGGCATCAACAATGACGATACCATTACTACTAGCAGCGATCGCCCGTTCGCTCAAGCGTAATTGTTCTTCGACTTTCTTGCGTTGGGTGATATCGGAGGCAGCGCCTAAAATTTGTATGGGTTTTCCCTGGTGATTTCGAGTAAAAATTGTATCTCGACTGATGAACCAATGCCATTCGCCCTGGCGATCGCGCATTCGGTATTCAATTTCCCAAATTTCTGTATCACTTGTATCCATCAATTCTTGATGAAATTGATAGACTCTGGGCCGATCTTCTGGATGCATGAGTTTCTCAAACAGGGTATTGCCCATGCCCTTAATTTCACGGGGACTATAACCTAGAACTAACGCAATATTTTTATTGGCATAAATATTTTTTTGCTTCTCTAAGTCATAAATATATAAAATATTTGGACTGGCATCGGCAATGCGTTGAATAAATCGCTCGCTCTCTTGCAGGGCTAATTCAGCTTTTTTGCGATGGGTAATATCTAGGGCTGCACAAGTGACTCCAATGAGTTGCTTCTCTAAATTAAACAAGGGGTCAACGGTTAAGTCATAACACTTTAATTTGCCTTTGTTGGTGACGATAACTTCTGCTCTAACTCCCATCTTAGACTCTAAAACTTGTTGTTTAATTGCCTCTAATCTTTGACCTTCTTCTGGGACAAATAAATCTCTATCCGACTTGCCAATAACGGCTTCTGTTTCATAACCAGGAGGAGGATTATAAATCCAGGTATATCGCAGATCTAAATCTTGGTTAAAAACAACAATGGGAGAGTTTTTTAGGGCAATTCTAAACCGTTCTTCGGCATAGCGGAGGGCTTCATTGGCGGCTTCTAAATCAGCCGTGCGTTGAGCGACTTGATCTTCTAGGGTTTGATTGAGATATTTGAGGGCTTCTTCGGCTTGCTTGCGATCGCTAATATCAGTAATACTGCCCACATATCCGATGATGTTGCCGTCCTCATCCATGTCCGTAACGGCCTGACCCACGACCCAAACCACTGTGCCATCACGATGTTGAAACCGATACTCGGCATAAAACAGGCGATTCTCCTTGACCGCTTGACACCACTGGTCAAGCACCCGTTCTGAATCTTGGGGATGGAGAGTTTGAGACCACCCTTCGATTATCGCTTCTTGTGGGTGTAAACCGGTCATCTCACACCAGCGATGATTGACGTATAAACATCGACCTTGAGCGTCCGTCTGAAAGATGCCCACGGGAGAAGCGCTGGCTAAAGTCCAGTAGCGTTTTTGGCTTTCTCTTAAGGCGGCTTCCATCTCTCGGCGATCGGTAATATCTCGACCGACGGCGTAAAAATAGGGTTCATCGGCTGGCATAGCTGTCCAGGAGATCCACCGATAAGAGCCATCTTGAGTGCGATACCGATGTTCAAAGTTAACGGTGGGGACTCTAGAGGCCAGTTGCTGCACTTGCGCTTGGGTGGCGGCTAAATCGTTGGGATGGACGAAATCCAATAAGTTGCTCGATTTGAGTTGTTCTGGACTATAACCCAATAGTCCTTGAAAACGGGGGTTGATGCGCTTAAAGGAGCCGTCAAAGCCGATAATGCAAAAGAGATCCAGGGAAAGGTTAAAAAATTGGTTTAATTCTTCCGTGAGTCGGTGTCGTTCCAGCACAGAAGCCAATAAATGGCCGATCGCCTCTAAAAATTGCACTTCGTCGGTAGTAAAATGACGATGCTCCTTGGTATGTACGCCCAACACGCCAAAGGGATGCTCTAAGCCAGGAATCAGGGTGGTTACGCCGCTAATGACGCGCCCTTGATTGAGTAACACTGAACCGCGAAACCGGGTTTCTACCCGTAGGTCATCCACGACCACGGATTTACCCGACCATAAGGTATAGCCCGATTGGGTGTTTTTTGTGGCACTGAGGGTTAGTTGTTCCAGGGAATGCTGAAGCGGTTGATGGTGAACCGACTTAAATCCATAGGAGGCTTTAATTTGAAATGCTGCTTGATTGGGCAACAGTTCGAGGATTTCTACATAATCTACATTGAGAGTTTTAGTCATCCGATCGACGATTTCATTCATGAGAACCTGGAGGTCTGTGGTGGCGATCGCCAAGTGGCTTAAATCCGTTAACGTTTGTTGCTGGCGATCGCGAAACCGAAGCTGTATTTGCGCTTCCTGTCGCCGACTTAAATCTATCCCCGTGATAATCACATGGGTAATCATCCCCCGGTCGCGAAAAATTTGGTTCGACCACTCAATGCGGCGTTGTCCACTATTTTCAGTGACCCAATGGCATTGATAAACCTCCGTCGCTTCTCCCCGAAGCGCTTGCTGAAGAACTTGTTTAATCTCCAGTTGTTCGCTGACTGGAATTAAAAATTCCCAAAATTGCTGACCTTGGGCGTGTTTTTCTCCATAACCACTCAAATGTTGACAGGTGTGATTAAAATAAATGATTTCACCCTGGCGATTAACCACAACGACCAAGGCATCAACCGCACTGAGAATGGCGCGGGTAAAGTTCTGCTCTTGCTCCAAAGCGTACTGCATCCATTGATGTTCCCTCAGTTGGGTGGGTAAATCTTGGAAATTTAAGCTTTGTTTTAAGGCGATCGCCAATTGTTCCGCTTCCTCTTTCAGCCAAGCTTCCTCTTGTCTCGACCAATGCCGAGGGGCGATCGCCTGTTGTGCGGTCAGCAATCCCCAAAGATGATGATCTTGGACAATGGGAACCACCAAGTTGGCCCTGACCTGAATTTGGCGCAATAATTCCACATGACAAGGCGTTAACGATCCGGACTCAATATCATGGGTAACTTGGGTGCGTCCATTTTGATAGGCTTTAAACAGATCTTCACCAAAGTGAGGATCGGTGATTTTTTTACCTAACAGGGATTGGCATAGGGGATGTACGGATTCGGCAATGACTGTGCCACCGCCATCGGGTTCAAAGCGATAAATTAAGGCCCGATCGCACTTTAATCCCTGATGAATCTCTTTAACGGTGCGATTGAGAAGGGTCTGAAAATCACTCTTGTGGCGATCGTTGGGCTTTTGCTGTGTGGCTTGAAGCTGGGCCAGCCCATAGTAAACGGCGATCGCATCCAGACCTTGTAAACTTTGTTGCAGTTTTTCCGCCAAGATCGCGCCCATAATCTCTCCCTGGCGATCGAGTATGGGCAAATACTCGATCTGCTGCACATGCATCAGTTTCGTTACTGCCAACAGATCTAAATCCGGTTGCCAAGTTAAACTCCAACCCTGGGTTGTCATCACCTGCTCAACCGCAACCGCTCCCCATTCCTGGCGATGGCGGTACATCTGATGATAATCGGAGACTGTCACCACCCCTAGAACTTGTTGGTTGTCGCGAACCACTAGATAAGGATGAGGTGCTTGATGATCCCAACAGGCGATCGCCTCCTCCACGGTTAGATCGGGTGAAATGACGATCGGATGGCGATCGAGAACATTTTCTAGACTGGGCAGTTGCAAAGATACAGACGAAAAGGACATAATTTAGATGCCAGAACAATTCCAGCCAAAAGCCTTACCTATAGCAGGGGAAAGTTGACAGCGATCTAGGCACTCCTGACCTACCCTCTCTCTGCTATATCACCTGATTTCATCATAGCTTGACTTGAATAAATGGTTTTCCCATTACCCTTCTGCCGCGCGAAGCGCTGTATGATTTCGGTTATTGTCCAACTTTGCAATTTGTCGATAAAAGAATCGTGATTGAACAGCAGTTATATCAAGAAGGGATAGAAAAGGCAAAGCAAAAGGATTATCAGGGAGCGATCGCCCTTTTCACTGAGGTCATTACCCTGAATCCCCATTGGGCAGATCCTTATTACCAAAGGGGTTTAGCCTACTTTGACTCTGGAGAAATCTATCCGGCTATCTCCGATTATACCCAGGCTATAGAGCGCGATCGCTACCATACTCAAGCCTACTATGCCCGCGCCCTTGCCCGCATCAGCCTCAAAAACATCCCCGGAACCCTCGAAGACATCAATTGGGTGATTCAGCGCAACCCTGACTTTGCTGCTGCCTATCAACTGCGAGGGACTGTAGAGCGCAAACGGGGGAACATCCAAAGTGCGATCGCCAACTTCAAACAAGCGGCACACCTTTATTTAGACCAAAAAGACAAAGAAAACGCCAGTCGCACTCTCGCTCTGATACAGCAACTCAAACCCAAAAAACATACCCCACAACCTACCGCCCCATCCGCCCCCTTAATCACCCAATCTGACTTTTATCAAA
Source organism: Roseofilum halophilum BLCC-M91 (assembly GCF_030068445.1). Lineage (GTDB taxonomy): Bacteria > Cyanobacteriota > Cyanobacteriia > Cyanobacteriales > Desertifilaceae > Roseofilum > Roseofilum halophilum. Next base: position 25,961 of record NZ_JAQPOK010000109.1, read on the forward strand.
ACCTCATCAACAAAGCGCAACAGGGAAAACCCCAAGAAGCCCAAGAGGAATTAAACTGGATCTTAAAAACCGATCCCAACGACCCTCGCGCCTATGGTTGTCGGGGAATTATTTATTGTCAACTCGGCAACTATCAAAGCGCCATCTCCGACTTTAACCGCGCCCTTGCCCTCAACTTTCAAGACCCCATTATTTATCGCAACCGAGGCAAAGCCCGCGCCCAAATTGGCGATCATTTAGGAGCCATTGAAGACTTTAATCAAGCCCTAAACAATGAAAGTAACGATCCCCTAATTTACATCGCCAGAGGAGACGCTTACCGCTTAACCAGTCACTACGCCCAAGCCATTCAAGACTATACCACTGCCCTCAACCTCGATCCCAACCATGGCACAGCCTACTATAGCCGAGGACTCGCCCATGCTTGCTTAGAAGAAATGAAAGAAGCCATTGACGACTATCAACGGGCAGCCAGTAAATTTTGCGAACAAGAAAAATGGTCAGACTATAATCAGGCGATAGCCCAACTCAAAAAACTCCAAAAAGCCGTCCCCCAAAGTAATACCATTCAACTCGAATCTTTGCTACGTCAAAGACTCTTACGCCTCGTCGGAGGTCATTGGGAAATTGCCCAACGGTTGATCGATCGAGCCAAACAAGACTATCCGGGAATGGCCCAAGAATGGTATCTAGAAAAAGTAATTACGGATTTAGAACAAAGGTAATATCAAATCCGCTAGTTTCGATTAAAAACGTAGGGAGCAAGATGCTCCCAATCCAGTAATATCAAGGGATTTAGTGCGGGCATCTTGCCCGCTAGTTTAACCCATTTACCGGATTTGATATAAGTAGGGGTAGAAAAAATTGTCCAAGGAAAAGTCCTGGGCTGCCACTTCCCACCCGACGCAAATCCTCTAGGACAAGTTGATATTTTCGTTAATTCTCTCACCTACACTTGAACTAGCAATCACTTCGTGAAGCTGTAATTGCTCGAGTAAATCCATTGCTTGTTCGAGAGCTTCTCTACGGGTTTGGGCTTGATGTTCAGGTGGAATTCGATCCAATAACTTCAAGCGTTGCAGGCGTTGTTTTACATCTCCCGTCGCGCCTACGACAAACACCCAACGGCGCTGATTCAAAGCCTCATTGACCATATTTTCGATCGCCAAAGAAGCGGTAACCCCCAACAACGGCACATCTTCTAGATCCAAAATCAACACATCATAGTCTTCTACCATTCCCATCCGTTGAGAAATGGACTTAGCCGCCCCAAAACTCATCGGCCCTCCCAAACGTAATAGCAGAATGTGGCCCCTTGCTTGCTGTAATAATTGCCGCTCCCACGCCGTTAAAGGCAAATGATGATCTTCATGATGTCCGGTCGTGGCTTGCACATCCTGTTGTTGGAGATCGCTTAACTTTTTCACCGTTAACAGATTGGCCACAAATACTCCGACTGCTACCGCCGTAATCAGATCGACAAACACGGTCAGAAACAGCACAATATACATTAAACCTGTGGCTTTAACGGATAATTTATGGGCCCGTTTAAGAAAACTCCAATCAATAATATCGATGCCCACCTTAATTAAAATCCCTGCCAATACCGTATGGGGAATGGTTGCTGTTAAGGGCCCTGCACCAAACAAAATCACCATTAACACCAACCCATGGACAATGCCAGAAAGGGGCGTTTTTCCTCCTGCTTGCACATTAATCACTGTTCGCATGGTAGCTCCAGCACCGGGTAAACCCCCCAGAAATCCAGAGACCATGTTACCAATCCCTTGACCGATTAATTCGCGATCGGAGTCATGTTCAGTGCGGGTAATATTATCGGCCACCAAAGAAGTCAGTAGAGAATCAATCGATCCCAGTGTGGCTAAAATCAAACTATAGCCCACCATATCCTTTAAGTCCTGCAAGCGAAACTGGGGAAAATGGAGGCTAGGTAGTCCGCTCGGAATTTCGCCAATACGAGGAATCTGAGTTCCTTCTGGGAAAAAGAGGGACACTGAGGTACATACAATTAAGGCCAGTAAGGGAGAGGGAATGACTCGATTAACTCGCTTCGGAGTTAAAAATACGATCGCCAAGGTGAGTAAGCCTAACCCTGTGGCTTCTGGATCGGCATTTTGGAAGAAATACCTAAAGTTTTCCACTGCTTCAATCACGTTGGCTGAATTGGGATGACCCAATAGGGGGCCGACTTCAATCAGGATAATGATTACCCCAATACCAGACATGAAGCCAGAGATCACCGTGTAGGGAATCAAGGTGATATATTGCCCTAGTTTCAGCGCTCCAAACAGGATTTGTAAGGCTCCACCGAGCATAATTACGGTAAAGCTCATGGCTAGACCGGTTTCTGGATATTTGGCAATCAGTGCTGTAAATACACTGGCCATGACTACGGTCATTGGCCCTGTGGGGCCAGAAATTTGTGAGGGAGTTCCCCCAAATAGGGCTGCCAACAGGCCGATGCAAACTGCACCATAGAGACCGGCGATCGCCCCTGCACCAGAGGAGACCCCAAAGGCTAGAGCTAGGGGAAGGGCCACAATGGCGGCCGTAACCCCGCCAAAGAGGTCACCTCGCAGGTTTTTAAACGTAATCTGATTAATCAGTTGCATAGCAAGTTAGAGGAAACGGGGTGATGGGTAATGGGTAATGGGTAATGGGTAATGGGTAATGGGTAATGGGTAATGGGTAATGGGTAATGGGTAATAGTAACCAGTTTCAGTTATACAGAAAGTTTGCTTTTCTATGAGTGAATTATGAGCATCAGAAGCGATCGATCTCCATTAAATAAACATTAAAAATACCCCCAATAAGTAAATACTTTGGGGGATATGTTAATAGATATTTGATCCTAGACCATTTAAAAATTACTGAGCTGGAAAGACTCCTGGACGAACGGTTAACGGTAAGGACTGGTCACCGCGACGAATTAAGACCTTCAAAGGACTGCCCACCTGGGTATTTTGTACTGCTTCTTGAATCTCTATGGCTTCTTTCATCGGTTTGCCATCAATTTCGGTAATCACATCTCCAGCTCGGAGTCCAGCTTGGGCCGCTGGAGATTGGGGCATCACTTGCACAATTAAAACGCCCTGCTCTGCGGAGAGATTAAAGCCACTGTTGGGGTTTTGATTAATGTCTTTTTGCAGCTCTGGCGTTAGGGTGACCATCTGAATGCCGAGGAACGGATGCTCTACTTGGCCTTTAGTGACCAATTGATCGGCAATGTTTTGGGCGGTATTGATGGGAATGGAAAAGCCTAAACCTTGGGCCCCTTGAATAATGGCGGTATTGATGCCAATCACTTCCCCTTTTTGGTTGAGTAGGGGGCCGCCGGAATTACCAGGGTTAATGGCTGCATCGGTTTGAATAAAGCTGACTCGTTTATCGGGAATTCCGACTTGGGCGCTAGAGCGACCGGTGGCGCTGATAATGCCTACGGTAACGGTGTTGTCTAAACCGAGGGGGTTGCCAATGGCGATCGCCCATTCACCCGGTTGTAAGGTATCGGAATTGCCCAATTTCACCGTGGGTAGATTTTCCCCGTCAATCTTAACTACCGCCACATCGGTTACTGGATCTGTGCCTAAAACTTTCCCTTCTAAGGTGCGGCCATCTTTCAGGGTCACGTCTACGGTATCTGTACCCTCAATCACATGGGCATTGGTTAAAATCACACCCTCTTGATTAATGATAAATCCAGAACCCGATCCCTTCACTTCTCGCTCTTGGGGCATGGGGGCAGCACCGCCAAAGAAGCGCCGGAAAAAGGGATCGTTGAATACATCCGGTACTTGTTGAGTAACAATTCGGGAAGCATCAATGCGAACGACAGCCGGCCCCACATTTTGCACCACTTGACTGACAAAACTCCCTTCACTGGGGGAGACTAGGGGCGCAGTTGGAGTTGAAGGGATGGCAGGGATGGTATTAGAAGCTTGTTGAGTCGCAGGAGATGAATGGGGCGATCGCGATAAAACCTGAGTCCCCGCTAAGGTCAGGGTACTGCCAAAGAGCATCAAGGTGATATAGATGAGGGGTTGTTTCCAGGGGGCTGGAGTTGCGGTTTGATCGGATGGATGGGAATTGGTCATGGGTCACACTCTGGCGATATCAGGTTAAGTCAAGGCTGACTGTTTAGATTCATATTATCTGTTATTAGATTAGCGATTTTCTCAGTTGATTGGCTGTTTCGGTTAACCGCACTGGGGGCGCTATGTGCTGGTAATGGGTAATGGGTAATCGGTAATGGGATGGGGAGATCCTTAACCTATAGGGCTATAGGGGCCAAAAGCCTTCATCGGTTTCATCGGATGAAGAGTTATCGCCGCTTCCGCCATTCAAGGCAGCAATTTGACGTTCATAGGTATTGGGATCGAGTCCGTCACCGATGGTGGCAAATTCTGGGTCGATCGCCTGTTCTAGAGCTTGAATGCGATCGCTGGTATGGGGATGGGTGCTTAGAAAAGTGGGAACAGAGCGCGATCGCAGCAATTTTTTCATAAAGTCTATCATGCCAATTTGGGCATAGCCGGCCGCTGTCATCATGTTTAGTCCCACTCGATCGGCTTCATATTCGGCTTCCCTAGAGTGGGGTAAACGTAGGGCAATTTCTACGCCTATTTGCACAATTTGGCTTTCATCGACTCCCGCAGCAGTGGCTAACCCATTGGTTAAAGCCATGCGGCGCATCTGGTTAATGGCATGACGTTCGGCAATGTGGGCAATTTCATGGCCGACGACGCTGGCGAGTTCGGCTTCGTTTTCGGCTTCTTTAATCAGTCCGGTGTGGATATAAACAAAGCCGCCCAGGGTAGCAAAGGCATTTACGGAATCATCGTCAATGACTTGGAACGTATACTGATAATTGGATGTGGGGGGACGATAACTTTCTTGCGCTAATCGTTGACCAATGCGATCGATATAATCAGTTAACTCTGGCTCGTCATAGATTTGGACTTCCTGGCTAATCAGTTGCTGGTTTATTTGTTTACCTAGGGCCATTTCTTGGCGATCGCCTAAACTGGCCAGTTGCACATATTGAATCACATCTGGCAAAATATCCCAAATCGAAAATCCTTGGCTCACTTGGGGAGTGCCCACCCAAAGTCCGAGGGCAACCCACAGGGAAATTATGGGATAGATCCATCGCCGAAACCGCGATCGCTTCATAAGGTTTAACATGATGCTCATTCATCGTCACACAAATCGAGTTGACGCACCTAGAGCCTTAAAAGTTGCTTCAGCTTCTAACGGTTTTCCGCTCTGCCGCGCCTTCATCTCCGCGAAGCCCAAACGCTATCTGAGGGATTCAGCGCTCTGAGTTCAGTTCTAAAGCCTGTTCTACAGGAGAAACAATCCCCAAGACTAAGAATAAGGCTCCCACCGTGGTTACTCCCAATAGGAGCAGAAAAATTAGGCTTTTGAACCATCCCAACCCGTCGCGATCAACAGAATCTATTGTCTCTACGGCCTTTTGTTCAGCTTGCAGCTCTGGTACACCCGCAGAAACTACAGGTGTAGGGGTGAAATAGGATAATTCTCTCATGGCAGTTCTACCCAAACTAAAGGGAATAAAATAATGAATGATGCGTTTTATTCCTGACTAACTGATTGTTATTAACTCTTTTATCTTATGGTAACACTTTCTGGAAAAATTTTCCATCAGGATTTACACTCATTCGATAAAAACATTTTTTTATTGATCTAGAATCTCAGGAAAAAAGATATTATATCTATAATAACAATACTATTTAGATATGGGGATCAATTTTCACAATTCTCAAAATAAGGCTCGATATCAGGTAAGGATCGAACCGTATAGCCGTCGGTTTAAGCAGCCCTTGCAGACCCATCATGGACTGTGGCGCGATCGCCAAGGAATTTGGATTCAGTTGTGCCCCATGGCAGCATCGGAGGCTGGAGAGTGTGGCTGGGGAGAAATTGCCCCCTTACCGGAGTTTGGTTCAGAAAACTTAACAGAAGCCTTACACTTTTGTCAGTCCTTGAGGGGTGAGATTTCCCCTGAAGAGATTAACTCAATTCCGGATGATTTACCAGCATGTCAGTTTGGTTTTGAGTCAGCCTTAATGGATCTGCATCCTTTAGAAAATCCGCCCCATTTAATGAACATTTGTGGATTATTACCTACAGGAAAAGCCGCCCTCGACCCCAAATTACCGATTTGGAATCAGGGCTATGCAACTTTGAAATGGAAAATAGCGGTAACGGAGATTTCCCAAGAATTGGCCCTGTTTCAAGACCTCCTATGGATGCTCCCAGAAGGGGTAAAGTTGCGCCTCGATGCTAATGGGGGACTGACGGAGGCTGAGGCCCATCAATGGTTACAAGCGTGCGAACATCAGCCGGTGGAATTTTTGGAGCAACCCCTAGGGAGATCTGAGTTTGAGGCTATGTTAGCCCTCTCTCACGAGTATGAAACCCCTTTAGCTTTGGATGAGTCGATCGCCACCTGGCAACAGTTCCTACAGGTTTATCATAGGGGATGGCCAAGCATCATGGTGATTAAACCGGCAATTTTTGGCTTTCCTTCTCGGTTAATCGAATTTTGCCACGCTCATCCGGTGGATATAGTTCTCTCGTCTGTCTTTGAAACGGCGATCGCCCGGAAAATGCTCTTCAGATTAGCCACAACGCTCCCCAACCTAGATCGTGCCCTGGGATTGGGAACCGATCGCTGGTTCGAGGATGGGGGAATGGGGGAATGGGGGAATGGGGGAATGGGGGAATGGGGGGACACGGGGAGATGGAGACGCGGGGACGCGGGGACGCGGGGACACGGGGAGATGGAGACGCGGGGACGCGGGGACGCGGGGACGCGGGGAGATGGAGACGCAAAGAAATGACCTATTGCCTATTGCCTATTGCCTATTGCCTATTGCCTCAAATCTTGACCAAGCGTTCAGAGTCTGATCGCAACCGTTGCAGAATCTGTTTTAACACCATTGCTGTCCAATCCACATCTGCTGCTGTGGTTTGTTTGCCCAACGTAAAGCGAATACCGCCGATCGCCTCGCGATCGGAATATCCCATGGCGCTTAAAATTGGACTCGGAGAGAGTTTCCCACTATGACAAGCCGAACCTGCGCTAATACCAATTCCCGCTAAATTCAGTTGCCGCACCAAGGTTTTCCCTGTAATTTCCTGGGTATCTTGCCAACACAAACTTACATGATGGGGCAAACGATGCCAGCGATCGCCCGTCGGAACCAAGCCTTCAATATCGACTAATTGCTCAAACAGGCGATCGCGCAACCGTCTTAAACGCAGTATTTCCTCCGGTAATTCTTCACTTGCTAACTCCGCAGCCACCCCAAAACCGGCGATCGCCACCGTTGCCTCCGTTCCCGAACGTAATCTCCGCTCCTGTCCTCCTCCCCCAATCAACGGATGCAACTCCACTCCCGGACGCACATACAACGCCCCCGCTCCTTGAGGCCCATAAATCTTATGACTCGACAACGACAGCAAATCAATCGGCAAACTGTCCACATCTAAGGGCAACCGTCCCGCCACCTGTACCGCATCCGTATGAAACAGAATCCCATGGGCTTGAGCAATTTTGCCCAACCTCTCAATCGGCTGTAGGGTTCCCACCTCACTTTGACCATAGATAATCGAAATCAACACCGTATCGGCACAAATCGCCGCCTCTAAATCGGCTGGATTTACCCGTCCCTGGCGATTCACCGGTAAACGAGTCACCCTCCATCCCTGTTGCTCTAAAAATTGGGCCGGTTGAGCAACAGCCGAATGCTCCACACTAGAAATAATCAAATGTTGCGGTTGACGATATTGCCGAGCAACTCCCATCAGGGCTAAATTATCCGCCTCCGTTCCCCCAGAAGTAAAAATAATCGACTCGCTAGAGGTCGCTCCGATTAAACCCGCCACCTGCATTCTGGCTAATTCTAATACCGTCGCCGCCCGTTGCCCCCAACTGTGTAAACTCGACGGATTACCCCATTGATGGAGCAAAGTATCCTGCATAGCAGCGATCGCCTCTGGGCGCGTCGGGGTGGTAGCACTATAATCCAGATAAATTTGCATAGGTGGGGTTTAGTCGCATTGGGATCTCCTCTTTTCAGCTTAGTATGGTTTGACCTCTGTGTGTCAATTGGCATCTTCGACTAGAGATTAGATACACTAAGCAAGGCGATCGCCATACAGGACTCCGGCCATCGAAGTCCCAAAATTTAGGCGACAGGGAGCATTATCGCCAATTAATCTACCCATGCTTAGACAATGATGGAAATTTTGGCTAAACAACAGCACAAACAGGGAATTCGGTGGTTGATGGGATCGGGGGCGATCGCCGCCATTTCTGTTTTTAGCCTTCTGGGTTATACCTGGATGGCTCAACGTAGCCCTGCACCCGTAAAAGTGACCACAACGGCAATCGAGTTAGAGTCAGTAAAGACGACCATTAATGAAAGTGGGATCTTAGAATTGGCCGATCAGCAAACCCTGAAAGCCCCCAATGATAGTACCGTCGAGCAAGTGTTAGTGACGGTGGGTCAACGGGTACAGGCTGGAGAAGAGGTGATTCGTCTACGCAATCCCGAACGGGAAACTCGCCTGCAAGAGCAACTGACTCAGATCGAAGAAACCATGGTTCAATTGGCTCACGATCAACAGAGGGTACAAACAGCCCAAGAGAAATTAGGGACAGCCCAAAAACAGTTTCAGATTGATACCTTGGAATTGGAAGAAAAACAGTTAAGACTAGAGCGTTCGCAGCAAGAGGTACAGGAAAAACAAGCTAATCTAGAGGATGCCCAGGAAGAGTTAGAGAATATACTGGAATTAGAAGAGAAGGGATTTATTTCTGGGGATCAATTGCGAAGCCAGCGCCAAGAGGTGCGAAATGCCGAAATTGCGGTACGCGATGCCCAATTAAGGGTAGAAACAGAAACATTAAGCTTAGAACGGGATAGATTACAAAAATCGAATCAACAGCAAGCGGCGATCGCTAATGCCACTTCTGAGCTGCAAAATGCCCAACTCAATGTCAACAGGACGCAACTGCAACTGCAACGGCAAGAGCTAGAACTACGCAAAATTGAACAAGAACTGCAAGATACTCTGATTATCGCTCCCATTGATGGGATGATTTTAGGGGTGAATGTGAATAATGGTGAGGGGGTTGCACGGGGACACGAGTTATTGACCCTTGGAGACCCCAACCAGGAATATGTACGGCTGAGTTTATCGACCCTGAATGCGGCGAAAGTGCGCTTGAATCAACTGGCTCGGATTACGATTATTGGCCCCGATTCTCCGGTGTATGAGGGTCAAGTGGTGTCCTTATCTCCCCAGGCAAAGTCTGCTTCAGAAACGGAAGGGAGTGGACTGGCTACGGTTTCGGCGATCGTTCAACTCCATCAGCCCACAGGAACCTTGATTCCCGGAAGTCAGGTGAATGTAGAAATTATCCTTGAGCAACGTCAAGATGTGGTAGGAGTTAGTTTAGAAGCCCTACAAAGGTCAGGCAAAACCACCTTTGTTTGGGTCAAAGATGAGCAGGGGTTAGCCCAAAAACAAGAGATTACTTTAGGCTTAGAGGGGTTGGACTCCGTTGAAGTGCTTTCGGGATTAGAACTAGGAGATCGAGTGATTATACCGACTCCCGGCCTGAATTTGGAACCGGGAATGCCCTTAGAACAGGCATCCAGTTCAGAGGAGCCACTTAAGAATCGGTGAGGGCGGTATGTTGAAGCACTCGATATAGTAGCCACAGCGTGACCATTAAACCAACCAGTTCGGCGGCGATCGTATTGATCATCGCTTGCAGGGCAATCATATTCATCGGCACAACGATCGAGCCAGGATTAACCACGGCTGCTCCTGGAACAGGCGTATAAATCGTTGAGGCTCCAGGGGGTAAGGATAACATCCGAAATAATAGGGTTCCAACTTGCCAAAGAGCCACAATCAAGGCACAGCTCATGCCACACAAATTCACCAAAATGCCAATCCATAAGCTACGCCTAATTTCTGCCTTGGAAGGGCGAGTGTCTAGATTTCTGAGCCGATCGGACAGTTGAGTATAATGAAAACACCAATAAATCGTAAAAATTAAGGTTAATAAACATCCATAGGCTAAAATTGTCCCAAGCCAAGCATTTCCGGCTTGTGAAGCGTTTGGCTTATTGTCAAATAACAAGACAAACAGCAAAATCAGAATGGGGATAATGCCTAAACCGAGTTGCACCCAAAAGCCAATCCACCCCCATCGATGGAACGACTTGGCAATTTGGTGGACGTTAAGATTAGGGCTGGGTATCGGATCAAACATAAATTAGGGAATTTAGGGGTTATGATCGATAGTGTACAGGGAAGAGGAAGATAAGGAGTATGGCATCTCTTGTTTTAGAGAATTGGTTTATCCTAAAAACAACTATGTCAGGATGCATCTAGGGACATCATAACTGTAATGAGGCAGTCCACAGTGAGCTTAAATACTCATCCTTATCTTGTCCTTAAAACCCAGTCATCAATTCGCCATTTTTCGTTAACGGGGAATCAGTGTTGGACACTTGGACGAACTCAGGACAATACGGTGGTATTGCCTGACCCGTGGATTTCGCGAAACCATGCCATGATTCAACATACAGACACGGGATCGGTTTACCTGATCGATCTGGGAAGTCGTAATGGAACGTTTGTCAATGGCCGTCGGGTGAATGTGCCGGTTACTCTACAGGATGGGGATCATTTAATGTTTGGCCAAACGGAGGCCCACTTTCACGATCCTTCGGCTGCTCCAGAAGCGACTTTAGATTTGGAAGAGACGGAGGATAATTCCCATGTGACGGCTGCTTTGCATGTGCGGCGGTTGATTTCGGTGATGGTGGTGGATATTCGCAATTTTACCGGTCTGACTCAACAGATGGATGATGTGACCTTATCGACGATGATGGGGAATTGGTTTCGGAATGTGGGCAAGATTCTCCGCAAGTATGATAGTTGGGTGGATAAGTATATTGGGGATGCGGTGATGGCGGTTTGGTTCCATGGAACGGAGGGGGTGAATCACACGGAGGTGATGAAAATTCTCTATGCTCTCAATCAATTGCATCAGATGACCGACGAGTTGGCTCAAGAGTATCCTTTACCGTCACCGATGCGGATTGGGGCTGGGGTAAATACGGGCTATGCCATGGTGGGAAATACGGGAAGTGGCGATCGCCCCGATTATACGGCTTTGGGCGATACGGTGAATGCGGCTTTCCGGCTAGAATCTTGTACGAAGCAAATTCAGAAGGATATTGCTCTAGGTAAAACAACTTATCAATATCTATTTAGCGTGGGAACGAATCCGACGTTGTTTGAAAAACATATGGTGCAACTGAAAGGGTATGAACATCCGGCGGTGACCTATGGCTGTTCCTTTCGCCAACTCCAGGCATTTTTGCTTAAATCGGCTAAATTTCACTGATGCATGGCATCAATGGGCCAAATCAGTTCCATAATAGGAAGGATGGCTGTGTCATGGTTTAGTAATAACTGATTAACAAAGGAGGAATGATACCCATGAAACGATTGCTGTGCCTATTCTCTGCTTTCGTGATTTTGATTGCCACTCTGATGACCCTGAATACAGCGCCTGCTACGGCTGGGTCTTGGCAGGTTTTGAGTGGACAGCCGATCTTGGCCGAGGTGGATGTCCGCAATAAGGCAGATGATAAACTGGCAGAAATTGGCGATCGCATTGATTTGAATAACTCGAGTGTCCGCTCCTTTCTAGATCTGAAAGGGTTTTATCCAGTCTTGGCCACCAAAATTGTCAACAATGGCCCTTATGAGAAGGTTGAAGATGTTCTGAACATTCCTGGACTGAGCGATCGCCAAAAAGCTAGACTTGAAGCCAACTTGGATCAGTTCACCGTTACTGAACCCACAGAAGCGTTTGTCTATGGACAAAATAATGTGAACAATGGTAACTATGACTAGACCCAATTCGTGAAACGGACGGTTAGGGATCATCTCAGATGATTCTCATTCAGACTCCGGCTCAGTTTTAAGTTAAAGTTAAGTTAAAGTTTTGTATCCCAGTCCCTTACTCTATTCATGGAAAGAGACTGGGATTTTTCTCGCCTTTTTTTGTGGTGGACTGATAGAGAAGGTGTTATACTGAAGGGGATGGATAAGTTATCGAACTTCACAACAATTAAAAACGCCCATAATCGTGAATTATCTGTTACCGAAGCTACTGAATTATCAAACCCCCCTGAGCTACAGTGGGTCGTTATGGAGTTCATCTCTCCGTCGATCGGGTTTGATGGGGTTACAACTCACTCAGTTTGCGTTCACTCTAAATCCGGACATAGAAGAAAGTCGGGTTAACTTATCCTCTGACCCTTTTTGTTTTGGGTTCGTGAATATTGACGATCCGTTGAGGGTCTAAACCTCTTTTAGATTTTAGATCGCCTTAGCGACCTCCAGTATCTCCAGTTCGGTCAGGAGACCCGTTATCAGGAGGTTCGTACCCCTTGAGCAGTTGGATTACATTTTGATGGATTGGGTCAACCCTCTCAAGAGAGGTGTGGGCCCAACTTGGTTGCGAACAAGTGGCGATCGCTAATGCTCCAGCGAATAGGATTGCTGTGTGTTTTTCAAGTCTTAACTGTGTTCCCATACCCAATAGCCCTAGTCAACGCGAGACTTACTTTCCATTATACCGGCAATTTTACTGGCAGTTTTACCCAATTTAACAATTATTGTTCATTCGTCAATTCTGGAGGTTCCGTAGATATACGGTTTCATTTTCAGAGGTTTCACGATACTGCCCAGTACCGCCTTCCAGCAATTAGCCTGGAAAATTACGGAGCCTTGTTCTTCTATTCTTACTGCGAAATATTAAAACCGGAAGAAAAAGAGCGGAATTTATAAAGATTTCATAAAGTCCCCTACTGAGGACAAGAAGCCAGGAGATAGCGATTCTTCCCCTGTAGTTTGGCTTGGTACATGGCTTGATCCGCCGATTTGATCAGTGCTTCAAGAGTTTTGCCATCTTGAGGATAGACACTAATCCCCAAACTTAGCGTAATCTTAAGATCCTCTCCGTTCAGCATCAGGGGTTGAGTAACAGCCAAGATGATTTTTTCGGCGACTCGAATGGCTATGGATGGATTGGGAATTTGAGGTAACAGCACCGTAAATTCATCTCCTCCGAGTCGAGCAACGGTATCGCTACCGCGCAAACAATGGGTGAGCCGTTGAGCAACTTCCTTAATCACCAGATCTCCCATATCATGGCCAAACGTATCGTTAATCTGCTTAAAGCCGTCTAAATCGAGGAAGAAAGTGGCCAGCATGGTTTCATTGGCTTGGGCATAAACGAGAGCTTCTTGCAGTTTTTCTTCAAACAACTTGCGATTGGCTAAACCGGTGAGTACATCATGATTGGCCATATGTCGCATCTGGTCTTCTGAGAGTTTCAGTTCCGCATTGTGACGTTTGAGATCTTCGGCTAACCGTTGCAGTTCAGCTTCCCGTTCTTTTTGCTGGGTAATATCTCGGATCACACCCACCAAAAATAAATTCCCCCCAGCATCCTGATGAAGCGATCGCTTGGTCTCGATGACTCGGTGAATTCCCCCAGCATCCGTAAATTCTTCTTCTTGCTGGGTGCTTTCCTGAGTCAGAAACAAGCTCTCATCTTGTTGCCAAAATTGTTCGGCTTCTTCAGTAGCAAACAAATCATAATCCGATTTGTCCATTAACATTTCTAAAGGATAGCCCACTAACCGGGAGTAGGCTTGGTTTAAGACAATCCACCGATGATTTTGATCTTTAACAAAAATCGGATCGGGAATGCTGTTAATAATGCCCTGGAGTAATTCTGTAGAGCGTTTGAATTCTCCTTCTTGATGGGCAAAGTGAATTAAAATCATCAGGGCCGAGCCAGTAAATCCGAATATAGGAGGAATGAGGGGAAACCACCAGCGAGAGATAAACAGGACATAGCTGGTCAGGCCTAGACTTCCTAGGGTAATTCCTGAACTGACCATTAACTGGGAGGGGTCTCTTAACTTCCAAGCCAGAATAGAGCCTAATGCTGACCAGGCGAAAATCCACAGAGCTTCAATGGGATCGGGTAAGGTTTTGATCGGAGTTTGTTCCCCAGTGGCCAGATCTAAAATAAAGCTAATGAAATTGGCTTGAGCTTCGACACCGGGAACCTCATCGGGATTACTGTAGGGAATCGGTACAAAGTCTTTGAGGCTAACTGCGGTTGAGCCAATTAAAACAATGCGATCGCGAAATAAATTGGGGTCAACCCCTCCATTCAAAACCTCAGAAACAGAAACCGTGGTGAAGGTATCGCGAGGGCCGCGAAAATCCGCTAAAAAAGGGTATCCACTGGCATCTGCATTCACATAGGCTCCATCATTAGGCTCAAAGGGATAGAAGACTCTTTTGCCTAATTGTAAGTAGTCGGGATTGACAGATGCGGGTTCTTCTTCAATGTCGAACTGGTCTAGGTACTTCAGAGCGAGTTGTAGGGCAAAGCTTTTGTGAAGGGTGTCTGTATGTACATAGAGTAACCCTCGACGCACTGTCCCATCCACATCTAAGAGAACATTATTAAACCCAACTTGGGTTTTAGGATCTAAGGCTGGAGGGGGGGGAATATTCGGTACGGTTTTATCGGCAACCCGCTCAATCCCTACTAGGTTAGGCAATTCTTTCATCACCTGTTGTAATTGTTCGTAACCGGGATTGACGGGTAAATCTCGATATAAATCTAATCCAATGGCTTGAGGTTGGTTCTGGGCAATTGTTTCTAGGAGAGTCGCCAAGGTGCGATCGGGGATCGGCCATCCTAGGTTTTGTAAGTCTGGTTCATCAATACCGACAATCACAATCCGGTCATCTTTGGGTAAGGAAGGTCGAAGACGAACCAGGCTATCAAAGGCCATGAGTTCGATCGCCTGTAAGAGACCGAAAAATCGTAGCGTCAGAATTACTAGAGTAATTCCGGAAGCGGTAAAAACAACTCGATGTCGATCGGAAAAGCGTCGGGTGAGCCGATGCCAAAAAGCCTGTATGGAAGTTGGATATGACACGGATCGGGTTTTGGGTTAGGAGAAAGGAGAGTAACCACAGAAAGAGGATGACATATCCTGTTCTTGTTCTTGATCGGAAAAAATAGATGCACAGAACTACAGTCAAAAAATCGGAGTGCAAAATTTTTCACAGAAGGGGGTGAGGGTCATTTTGACTGATGAATGGGCGTTTACCTTCTCCAGGGATAGGTTTTGATCGAAGTCTTGATGTAAGAGTTGATCGAGATGAGCGATCGCACTGAAACCCATCGTTAAGGCGATCGCTTGCACAAAAACCCATCCCTTGAATTGTAAACCCATGATCCTCGCCCCTCGCAACACTATCGTATTCTGTTATATGGGCTTTTGCATTGTAAGACTGTGATGGTTTACCGATGGGTTGAGTGATTTGCATCACTGTTGCCCAAAGTCACTCGGGCCCTGATAATCGGATAATTCGGCTAATTCGTTGAGCGATCGCACTCCGGCATAGATTTGACCGTTTATTTCCCAACTGGGAAAGGCTTGAATTCCAGCCGCTTTGCACTGTTCGACTTGGGAATTCACCCCATCGGCAGCACATTCAACATAATCGAGTTTAGCGGCTGCTTCTTTGCCCAACAATTGTTTTTGTTCATGGCAGTGGGGACACCAATACGCGCCATAGTTTTTGGCTCCAATCTCATTGAGATGGTCAATCAAAGCCAATTCAGCCGGCCCGGAGGTAGTGGTAATGGGGGGAACTGTTCCTGGAGCTGCGGTTGGATTATTCACACTGCCATAGACTCCTAGGGTCGCCACCAGGGTGACCATGGCTACCGTTAATCCGGTCAAGGCTAATTGGCCCATATCTTCCCAATCATGGCCGATCAGGGTGACTACAAATAGGGAGAGGGACAAGAGAGCCGAAAGCACACAGTAGGGACAAAAAGCTCCAATCGTGAAGGCCATGATATACATCAAATAGGCACTCCCCACGACCATTACCGTACTGGTAACGAACATCAGGAAACGAGTCCACTGGTCTAGGGTGGTTCGCACTTCCTTGTTTCGATCGGGATTAATCAATAAGGGGGCGATCGCCAACATCAGCATTCCGGCATAGCCAAAAAAGCCAAACAGGGTCAGAGGCAAGCCAAAAACCGTTGCATAGGCACTGCCCAAGACCTCTTTACAGCCATTGGTTGGGCAAACCGCTTCTGCGCTACCCAAAACCTCAGCCACGGTTAAAAATGCCGTTTCGATCGCCCCAAGAGTGGCGATGGCGGCCGTAATGGGTCGAGACCAACGATGAATCCAGGGACTAGAACGCCTACGCCTCATAGCTTTATTTCTTTATTTAGTAATAAACAATAGGGATATTTCTGATTGCAGCATAAAAATCTTCGGCTTGCCACCTGACAGGGCTTCAGAACCAGCCTATTTTTTGCTTGCTAAAACTCCTGTGAGCCTTGATATCCAGAGACTTCCGCCAACTGCTGTAAGGGCAAATTTCCTTCATATTTTTCCCCATCAATCACCCAAGTTGGATAAGCCCCAATTCCTGCCTGTTGACAGACTTGGGCTTGGGGCGTTGTTCTCCCTTCTGGAGAACATTCGATATAAACCGGCTCTGTTTCTTCCAGCAGGATTTGATTGACCGCTTCTTCCCCAAACCGCTCTTTTTGCAAATGGCAATGGGGACACCAGTAAGCCCCATACATTTTAGCGCCAATGTTCTGAAGATGTTGGGCTAGGGCTAAACTCGCTGGAGTCGAAGCCGTTTCGATGGGCGGACTTTGGGAGGGTGAGACTTGAGCTTGAGCGGGTGTGCTGATGGGGGAAGGATTAAGATTTCCCAGGAAGAATAATCCCCCCGTACCTAATCCTAGCCAGAAGAGGGAAAGGGTCAACCTTTTGGAAATCGATTTTTGGGAAGAGTTCACAGTTTTTCCTCCATTGATAAAGTTTTGATGGCTGTGGCCATGGACTGGGATTCAATCGGGGAAGTTTCCTGAAGGAAGGTTGTTCAGTTCGGGGTTAAACTCCGTTGGGCGGCTTCCACAAACTGGCTCACGCGGTTGGGATCGATGGGTTGTTCTATTTGGCCATGGCGTTTAAGGGTACTGGCAACAATGATGCCATCGGCATGGGGGAGCAGGTTACTGATATTGTGCCAAGACGCTCCACTGCCAATAAATACGGGGGTTTCTGGGGCCAGTTGGCTGGCTAATTTCAGCTCTTCGATATCGGGGGGCGTTCCGGTTGTTGGCCCGGATAGGATTATGGCATCTGCCAAGCCTCGTTCTATGGTGTCTTTAATGGTAGCCGCAAGGGGTTGATGCCCTAGGGGGTGTGCATGTTTGACGAGGACATCGGCTAGAATTTTTACGTCTGTTCCGAGTTCGCGCCGATAGCGTAAGAGTTCGTGCGCTTTGCCTTCGATTAAGCCTTGATCGGTTGCCATTACGCCAGTCAGGACGTTGACGCGAATAAATGCTGAGTCGGTGCAGGAGGCGATCGCCAGGGCACTCTGAGCATCATTTCGCAACACATTCACCCCGATGGGTAAGGTGACTAGGTTTTTGAGGCGATCGATAATCAGGCTCATGGCACTAACCACGGCCGGATCGACCCGATCTTTGGTGAAGGGAGCATCAAAGAAGTTTTCTACCATGATGCCATGGACTCCGCCGGATGCTAGAGCCGTGGCTTCTCGTTCGGCCCTAGCGATGACGGTTTGCAGGTTCGATCCCCACCGCGATGACGTGGGTAGGGGGAGCAGATGAACCACACCAATAATGGGGTTTGAGGTTTGAAAAATCTTAGTTAAGTCCACCCGTTTTCTCTTTCCGGACTCATCAACAACAACTCCCAATGGGCTTCTCCGATCGGGTTACTGCAACAGTTGTAAACGTTATGGGTTAGGAATCGCTCTTTCATAGGTTTAGGCCGGCTCGCAGGAACAGATGGAAGAATAAGCCAAGAGTTGCTTTTTACCTGTGTTGGTAAGACAACACCGTATGATAATACCATAGGCTTGATCTGTGGGATTCAATCACGCAAGGGGATAGCTATATGCTCAGTTATCTGAGGGGAAGGGTTGACCAGGTTCAGAAGCGATCGCCAAATCGCGTCACGCTAGTTTTGGAGGTTCATGGACTCGGTTATGAGATCCAAGTGACTCGTCAATTAGCAGAAGCGGTTTCGGAGCATCAGGAGGGTGAGGTTCAGGTGTTTACTCATTTGATGATTCGGGAGGAGCAACCCCTGTTGTATGGGTTTGCTTCCTCAGCAGAGCGGGATCTGTTTCGCCAGTTGGTGGGAGTCAGTGGTATTGGAGCGCAGTTGGCGATCGCCCTTTTGGATACCCTGGGACTGTCGGATTTGGTTCAGGCGATCGTTACCGGCAACATTAAACAGTTGGTACGCACTCCTGGGGTGGGCACTAAAACGGCCGAACGCATTGCCCTAGAATTAAGAACCAAGTTATCCCAATGGCGCGATACCTCTGGAGTCACTCTACCGGTTTCTAGTACCATTCCTTCTGCTTTACAAGAAGATGTGGAAATGACCCTTCTCGCTTTAGGATATAACCAGGAAGAAATTGCCCAAGCTTTAGGTGCATTAAGTCAGAAACCTAATCTCATGAAAACAGAAGATCCGGAAGATTGGATCAGGGAAGCCATTAGTTGGTTAAGTTGAAATTGATTTTTTAAGAGGTAATTCTATGAATTCATCTGTTAAGTTACCTAATTTTTTGATCATCGGTGTTCAGAAATCAGGCACAACTTCAATCTATCATTATTTAAAAGAACATCCTCAAGTCTACATGAGTCCTCGGAAAGAAACGAATTTTCTGTCTAAAGATCCGAATAAAGACCCCAAAGACAGACCGCCTTTACCCTCCCAGAAGAAACGAATTGATACATTTGAAAAGTATTGTGAGCTATTCCAAGATGTAACGGATGAAATAGCTATTGGTGAAGCGTCTCCCAACTATATGGCTAACTATGAAATCGCAACCCAACAGATTAAGCGTTATATGCCGGATGCCAAGTTAATCGCTATTTTGAGAAATCCAGCCGATCGCGCCTATTCCGATTATCTGATGCATGTTCGCGATGCGATTGGCAAACCGAGAAAATTGTCCGAACAGATCGTTAAAAAAGGCAAGCAATCAGCCACTCTAAAAAAAGGGTTTTATGGAGAACATTTGAGCTATTTTTATGAAAATTTTGATCGGAACCAAATTCAGGTTTTTCTGTATGACGATTTACGCAAGGATTCCCAAGAATTAATGAGAAATATTTATCAATTTATTGGAGTAGATGAAAAGTATCAACCAGATACTTCTAAACGATCGCAAGTGGCTAAATTACCAAAAAACAAAAGCCTAAATCAAATCCTCAATACTCATAACCCCTTGCGAGAAACAACAGCTAAGATTTTAAATAGTCTATTTCCAGCAAGTGTTGTCCAATCCTTTCGCCAAAAGCTAATGGACTTAAACCAATCCCAGGAAAAGATCCCCCCTCTGTCAGATGAAGAACGCCAACAACTGATTGAGTTTTATCGTGAAGATATTCTCAAGTTGCAAGAATTGATTAACCGTGACCTTTCTCATTGGCTCCTGTAGTTGGATGATTCGCTCAAGCGCTTGAGTGAATCTCGAAATTTGTGTTATAGTGTAAAATTGCTGAATTTTGATGGATTACACCAAACGAATACCCTATGAGTCTCACACAAACCCAAAAACATCAAATAATGGCTGAGTACCAGGTTCACGAAACGGACACGGGTTCAGCAGATTTGCAAGTTGCTGTTTTAACTGAACGGATTAACCGTTTAAGCGCGCACTTAAAATCGAATAAGAAGGATTACGCTTCCCAGCGAGGTCTGATGAAAATGATTGGCCAGCGCAAGCGTTTGTTAAGTTATATTAACAAGCAAGACAAGGATCGCTACAAAGCGTTAATTAGTCGTTTGAGTATTCGAGGCTAGAGAATTGCCCATGTCCCCTGAACCAGATCAAAAGGGTGGATCGGCTTCTAAGGAACGGTTGCCTTTTGAGCCGAAAACCAGTCGCAAAAAAAATAGCCCTACCCCTTCATCTTCCTCCCCAAAGGAGCCTAAGTCCTCTAAAGGGTCGAAGAAGCGAACCCCAATTCGTAAAGAAGACCGCGTGATTCCTGATGCAGTGAGTAAGCGGATGATTAGGCGTATGGCTTTGTTGTCTGGTATACCGACTGCCCTAGGTGTGTTAACATTTGCGGCCAGTTATTGGATTTTGACCCAAACGGAGTTCGATTTACCCCATATTGCTGTGGTGTTGGTGAGTATGGGTTTCTTTGGACTGGGTGTCCTCGGTTTAAGTTATGGGGTACTCTCGGCCTCCTGGGATGAAAATCGGGTAGGGACGTTGCTCGGTTGGCAGGACTTTACCCAAAATTTAGGTAGAACGATCGCCGCGTGGCGATCGGTCAAACAAGATTAAGTATTGAAAATAACCTTATCGAATCAGGATAATCAACCATGATTGTAGTAATGAAAAGCGGTACACCAACCGCAGAGATCGACCGAGTGACTGATGAATTGGGCGCTTGGGGCCTGACACCGGAAAAAATTGTCGGCCAGCACAAGGTTGTCATTGGTTTAGTTGGGGATACGGCAGATCTAGACCGGGAAAGAATTCAAGAATTGAGTCCTTGGATTGAATTAGTATTGCGCGTTGAACAACCCTTTAAGCGAGCCAGTCGCGAATATCGCCATGGTCAAGCTTCGGATGTGGTGGTGTCTACGCCTCAAGGGGATGTTCCCTTTGGCGAAAATCATCCTTTGGTGGTGGTTGCCGGCCCTTGTTCGGTAGAGACAGAGGAGATGATTACTGAAACGGCCCTGCGGGTGAAGGCTGCTGGGGCGAAGTTCCTCCGGGGTGGCGCTTATAAACCGAGAACCTCTCCCTATTCCTTCCAAGGCCATGGGGAAAGTGCCCTAGGACTCCTGGCCGCAGCACGGGAAAAGAGCGGCTTGGGAATTATTACGGAAATTATGGATACGGCGGATCTGCCTGCGGTGGCTGAAGTGGCCGATGTGATTCAGATTGGGGCCAGAAATATGCAAAATTTTGCCCTGCTGAAGAAAGTTGGAGCGCAGGATAAGCCGGTTCTACTTAAGCGCGGCATGTCAGCGACAATTCAGGAATGGCTGATGGCGGCTGAGTATATTTTGGCGGAGGGCAATTCCCAGGTGATTTTGTGTGAGCGGGGAATTCGCACGTTTGACCGTAAGTATACTCGTAATACGTTGGATCTGTCGGTGGTTCCGGTGTTGCGGACGCTGACCCATTTGCCGGTGATGATTGACCCGTCCCATGGTACGGGATGGTCTCAGTATGTACCAGCGATGGCGAAAGGGGCGATCGCCGTGGGAGCTGATTCTTTGATGATTGAAGTTCATCCTAACCCCTCGAAAGCCCTCTCGGATGGGCCCCAGTCCCTCACCCCCGATCAGTTCGATCAACTGATGAAGGAATTGGCGGCGATCGGTAAAACGGTCGATCGCTGGTCTATCCCGGAAACAGTCCTCGCCTAAAGCCTTCAGCACCGATCGAGAGATCGAGATTGGGTAGGGTGGTTTTCCATCCTACCCTTTTTAGTGAAATAAACTATAATTAAAAATGAAAGTAATAATAGTTTGGGTTATTATTCACCTTGTTTACTGCCGTCCCCTCCCCCACTCAATTCTCTGAACTTCCTGACGATCTGTTTCAGGCGATCGCCACTCTCAAACAAGACCTCAACGCCATAGTCCTGGCTCACTACTACCAAGACCCGGATATTCAGGACATTGCCGACTATATCGGCGACTCCCTCGGTTTATCTCGCAAAGCCGCCCATACCGATGCAGAAGTCATCGTCTTTGCCGGAGTTCACTTTATGGCCGAAACCGCCAAAATTCTCAACCCCAATAAATTGGTACTTTTACCAGATCTCGATGCCGGTTGCTCCCTAGCCGATAGTTGTCCACCGGATGCCTTCGCCGCATTTAAGGCCCAACATCCCGATCATTTGGTCATTTCCTACATTAACTGCACGGCCGAAATTAAGGCCATGAGCGATATTATCTGTACCAGTTCCAATGCTGTTCACATTGTTGAACAAATTCGTGCCGACCAACCGATCATTTTTGCCCCCGATCGCAACTTGGGGCGCTATGTCATGGAACAAACCGGGCGGGATCTGCTCCTCTGGGATGGCAGTTGCATCGTCCATGAAACCTTTTCCGAAAAGAAAATCGTGCAACTGAAAGTGCAGCACCCCGAAGCCCAAATTATTGCCCATCCCGAATGCGAACCCCCAGTGCTGCGCCATGCCGATCATATCGGTTCCACCACCGCTTTACTCAACTATGCCCAAACCAGTGAGAGTCCCGCCTTTATTGTGGCTACTGAACCGGGAATCATCCATCAAATGCAGAAGGAAGCGCCCCATAAACAGTTTATTCCCGCTCCCCCGATGAATAACTGCGCTTGTAATGAATGTCCCCATATGCGACTCAATACCTTAGAAAAACTCTACTTGGCCATGAAAAACCGGACTCCAGAAATTACTTTACCCGAAGAGATCCGGGTCGCTGCTTTACGCCCTATTCAACGGATGCTGGAGATGACCTAGGGGCTATTACTGTAGATCTCCTCCTGGATTAGACAGCATTTGTTGCCACTCAGGGGCTTCCATTTCTGAAGAGTTGCTTGGGCTTTCTATGGGAGAGGATTCCATGGGAGTCATGTTTATGGGTTCTTCTAGCGGCGCAGAATCAACTAAATTGGGCAGGTCGATCGCCTTTTGCTCTTCTTCTAACTCTTCTGGAGCCTCGACTTCTTCTTCTACAACTTCGGGTTCAAGATCTTGGGGTTCTTGGGTTTCAACTTCTTCCTCTATGGGTTCTGGTTCAGAGGGGGATTGAATGGGTTCTTCTACAATGGAAGGTTCTGGGACAGTTTCTAGAGTCTCTTCTGGTTGTTCTGCTTGATTACCAAAGGGATTAATTGAATCCAAATCGAATTGATTCCATTTGGATTCTAAATCTAACTGATTCCATTTGGATTTTAGGCGATCGCGCCATTGATTCAGATTCAGTTGCTTACGCCATGCTGGAGTCTCACTCACCACTGGTTCAGGTTCCGGTGTAAGTTCTTCTGGTTCGACGGTTTCCATTGGTTCTGACTCTGGATTTTCAGAAACCTCTTCTTCCACTTCCACCATTTCCGGAACTGCGTCTTCCTCTACCTCTGGAGTTTCAGAAACCTCTTCTTCCACTTCCACCGTTTCCGGAACTATTTCTTCCTCTACCTCTGAAGTTTCCGGTAATTCTTCCTCCACTTCAGGTGCTTCTTCTTCTATTTCTAGGAGTTCTTCTACCTCTACCGGTTCTTCCTGCGGTTCTACTTCTTCCGTCTCAGGTGCAGCAGTAGAGGGGGCAATATAGTCTGGATTGACAATTGCTTGGGCAACTTCAGGGCTAATTTCACCCCGAATCAGTTGAGATAGGCGATCGGTGGCTTGAGGATCGTAAGTCACCAAGCGAGCAGTGGTATTGAAAACATTGTTAACCGGGTTACCCAGTTCGTCTAGAATTTCCAGTTTCACCCAGTTTTGGCCTCGGTCAAATCCTTGCAGATAGAGGGGTTCCCATTGATCGAGGATAAATTCTTCACCGTTCACGGATGCCCGAACCCGCCAATCTCGGATGTTGTCGTCTGGATTTTCTTGGGCAACCACATGCAGGGGCGCATTAGTGAGATAGAAGTCTAGGAGGATCGGTTGTGCGCCATATGTACCGATGGGATTGCTATAGGTGAGCAGGGGAAGGTCAGGATTGGGGATTTGGTCTTCAGTTTTTGTAAAGATATGAAACGTGGTTTGTGCGTAAGCGCCTTCATTTTTGAAACTCTCTCCCCAGGGCGTGGTGGCGAATACTCTAAGGGTATGGGTTCCGGGATTTAGATTTGTAAAGGTAACGGGTTGGGAGAGGTCGTCAACATTGCTGTAGGGTTGGTTGTCGAGGATAACTTCTAGGTGAGGGCCCAGGTTTAGGTTGGGGTCTTGATAGATGGGCAGGTCTTGAACGTCAAGTTGGACGGTAAGGGTTGTGTCTTGGAGGGTTTGGTTGGGTTGAGGATTAAGGATGGTGACCTGGGGTTCGTAGGTTTCGAGAAGTGGCCGGAGTTTTTGGATCGCTTCTGGGGGCGATACTTCGGTGATTTTGGGTTCGGCTTGTCGTTTGAGGGGGTTGGAGATCCTGGAGCTAGGATTGGGGAGATCGAGGCGATCGCTTCCCTGGTTCCCACAACCGACCATTCCCAGGGATAGACCCAGCACTAAGATCAGTCCCAACAGGCTTGTTGCGATCCTTTTTCTGATTCGTTGACTCAACACCGACATCCTTCAATCCCTTGCACGTTAAAGTACAGCGCTATTTTATCACCAACCTGGAAAGGTCTAAACGCCAGGTCTTTATTTGTATTGATTTTTGTAAATATTATTGATAGATTATTGACTTTTGTTCTCTTTTTTGAACAAAAAGCCATCTGTGATTGAACCGGAGACTTGATGAAGGCAAATTTGAATTATTGTTAAGTAGCTTCCTCAAACGGGAGACAAGTCCTATAATTCACATTCAGTACACTACTTAAAAACGGTGACCTTCTGGATCTGCCGATCTTCGTGAAACCTTCGGAGCATTGGGGTCTACAGAGAAAGTGCTATCAAAGAGCAGTGTTCTGAGAGAGGACATAACTTTTCCTCAAATTCAGTAACAAAGCTTTACATAGCCCCAAATCTGGAAAAAAAACTCATCTTGAATATCAAGAAATCTAATCTTGAGCATCAAGGTAGAACAATAGGTCTCTATCCGGCCTCGAAGGAACTCACAGAAATAACCCTTTTAAGTTGTGCATGGCGTTCTGTAATGACGCTACTTGTCTAAAGAGAGGAGAGTCTCAATGACAACTACCCCAAAGGAGCAAAAAGCAAAGGCGAGGGTGGTCGTCGATAAAGATCCAGTCCCCACTTCATTTGAAAAATGGGGCAAGCCGGGTCATTTTGACAGAACCCTAGCTAGAGGACCCAAAACCACAACCTGGATTTGGAATCTTCACGCCGATGCTCACGATTTCGATAGTCATACCAGTGATCTAGAAGACGTATCTAGAAAAATCTTTAGTGCCCATTTCGGTCATTTAGCTGTTGTATTTGTCTGGCTAAGTGGCGCTTACTTCCACGGTGCTAAATTCTCAAATTACGAAGCTTGGTTGAGCGACCCCCTAGGGATTAAACCGAGCGCCCAAGTGGTTTGGCCGATTGTTGGCCAAGATATTCTCAACGGTGATGTTGGTGGCGGATTCCACGGAATCCAAATCACTTCCGGGTTATTCCAACTCTGGAGAGCCTCCGGCTTCACGAACTCTTACCAACTTTACTGCACCGCAATTGGTGGGTTGGTGATGGCTGGCTTAATGTTATTTGCCGGTTGGTTCCACTATCACAAAGCAGCTCCCAAACTGGAATGGTTCCAGAATGTGGAGTCGATGATGAACCATCATCTATCCGTACTGCTCGGTTGTGGTTCCCTCGGTTGGGCTGGTCACCAAATCCACGTTTCCTTACCGATCAACAAGTTGTTGGATTCGGGAGTAGCCATCAAGGATATTCCCTTACCCCATGAGTTCATTCTCAATCCCAGCTTGATGACGCAATTGTACCCCGGTGTAGAGTGGGGAGGTCTCGGTGGAATCCAGCCTTTCTTTACCCTGAATTGGGGCGCTTTCAGTGACTTCTTAACCTTCAAAGGTGGACTGAATCCGGTTACCGGTGGATTGTGGTTGTCTGATACAGCCCATCACCATGTGGCGATCGCCGTTCTGTTCATCATTGCTGGCCATATGTACCGCACCAACTGGGGCATTGGTCACAGCATGAAGGAAATCCTCGAAGCTCACAAAGGCCCCTTCACTGGAGAAGGGCACAAGGGATTGTACGAAATCTTCACAACCTCTTGGCACGCTCAACTGGCCCTCAACCTCGCGTTGTTGGGATCATTGAGTATCATTGTGGCCCATCATATGTATGCGATGCCTCCGTATCCATACATCGCTACAGACTATCCGACTCAACTCTCCCTGTTTACTCACCATGTTTGGATTGGGGGATTCCTGATTGTCGGCGCGGGCGCTCACGCAGCTATCTTTATGGTTCGTGACTACGACCCCGCGAAAAATGTTGATAACTTGTTAGACCGGGTGATTCGTCATCGGGATGCAATTATCTCCCACCTCAATTGGGTTTGCATATGGCTAGGCTTCCACAGCTTTGGCTTGTATGTTCATAACGACACCATGCGTGCGTTAGGTCGTACCCAAGATATGTTCTCGGATACGGCAATTCAACTCCAGCCGATCTTTGCCCAGTGGGTACAGAATCTACATAATCTGGCTCCTGGAAACACAGCCCCCAATGCGTTGGCTAGTGTTAGTCCCGCCTTTGGTGGTGAAGTCGTAGCCGTTGGTGGAAAAGTAGCTATGATGCCCATCGCGCTGGGAACAGCCGATTTCATGGTTCACCACATCCATGCCTTTACCATCCACGTTACGGTACTGATCCTGCTTAAAGGTGTTCTCTATGCCCGTAGCTCTCGTCTAATTCCTGACAAGGGCAATCTGGGCTTCCGCTTCCCCTGTGATGGTCCGGGTCGGGGCGGTACTTGTCAAGTCTCAGGATGGGATCATGTCTTCCTGGGTCTATTTTGGATGTACAACTCCCTGTCCATTGTGATTTTCCACTTTAGCTGGAAGATGCAATCGGATGTATGGGGCACTGTCTCCTCTGACGGAACCGTTTCCCACATCACCAATGGTAATTTTGCCCAAGGCTCAATTACTATCAATGGCTGGTTACGTGATTTCTTGTGGGCGCAAGCTTCTCAAGTGATTACGTCCTACGGGTCTGCTTTGTCCGCCTATGGCATTATGTTCCTAGCCGGTCACTTCATCTTTGCCTTTAGTCTCATGTTCCTCTTTAGTGGTCGTGGCTACTGGCAAGAGTTGATTGAATCGATTGTTTGGGCCCATAATAAACTCAAAGTCGCACCCGCGATTCAGCCTCGCGCCTTGAGTATCATTCAAGGTCGCGCTGTAGGGGTAGCCCACTACCTCTTGGGAGGAATTGTCACTACTTGGGCATTCTTCCTGGCTCGCATTATTGCAGTAGGATGAGGTCGAGAAGGACTTAAACATGGCAACAAAATTCCCCAAGTTTAGCCAAGACCTCGCACAAGATCCCACAACTCGTCGGATCTGGTACGGGATAGCTACCGCCCACGATTTTGAAACCCACGATGGCATGACGGAAGAAAATCTTTACCAAAAGATTTTCGCCTCCCACTTTGGTCATCTGGCAATCATCTTCCTGTGGACTTCTGGCAACCTGTTCCACGTAGCTTGGCAAGGTAA
Source organism: Roseofilum halophilum BLCC-M91 (assembly GCF_030068445.1). Lineage (GTDB taxonomy): Bacteria > Cyanobacteriota > Cyanobacteriia > Cyanobacteriales > Desertifilaceae > Roseofilum > Roseofilum halophilum. The sequence continues at coordinate 53,546 of NZ_JAQPOK010000109.1, forward strand.
CTTTGAACAGTGGATCAAAGATCCTCTCAACGTCCGTCCCATTGCTCACGCGATTTGGGACCCACAGTTTGGACAAGCGGCGATCGATGCTTATACTCAAGCCGGTGCGTCTAGTCCAGTAAACATTGCTTATTCTGGTGTCTACCACTGGTGGTACACCATCGGAATGCGAACCAATGGCGATTTGTATCAAGGGGCTATTTTCCTGTTGGTCTTAGCTTCGTTGATGCTGTTCGCTGGCTGGTTACACCTCCAGCCGAGCTTCCGTCCTAGCTTGTCTTGGTTCAAGAATGCTGAATCCCGTCTGAATCACCACCTGGCTGGTTTGTTCGGTGTTAGCTCTTTGGCTTGGACAGGTCACTTAGTTCACGTTGCGATCCCCGAATCTCGCGGTCAGCACGTGGGCTGGGATAACTTCCTTAGCACTTTGCCTCACCCGGCTGGTTTGGTTCCCTTCTTCACAGGGAACTGGGGCGTATATGCCCAAAATCCAGATACGGCGGGTCATGTGTTTGGCACATCTGAAGGTGCAGGGACTGCAATTCTAACCTTCTTAGGTGGTTTCCATCCCCAAACTGAGTCCCTGTGGCTCACGGATATGGCTCATCACCATTTGGCGATCGCAGTTCTCTTCATCGTTGCTGGACATATGTACCGCACGAACTGGGGCATTGGCCACAGCATGAAGGAAATCATGGAAGCCCATAATCCTCCCAAAGGAACTCCCTTTGGAGGCATGATCGGTGACGGTCATAAAGGAATGTACGATACCTACAACGAATCGTTACACTTCCAGTTGGGATGGCACTTGGCTTGTCTGGGTGTTGTGACTTCCTTAGTCGCCCAGCATATGTATTCCATGCCTCCTTATGCTTTCATGGCTAAGGACTACACCACCATGGCAGCTCTATACACCCATCACCAGTACATTGCTGGATTCCTGATGGTGGGAGCTTTCGCTCACGGTGCGATCTTCTTAGTTCGGGACTACGATCCAGAAGCCAACAAGAACAACGTATTGGCTCGGATGCTTGAACATAAAGAAGCTCTCATTTCTCACCTGAGCTGGGTTTCCTTGTTCCTTGGTTTCCATACCCTGGGACTGTATGTTCACAACGATGTTGTGGTTGCCTTTGGTACTCCTGAGAAGCAAATCTTGATTGAACCGGTTTTTGCCCAGTTCATCCAGGCTTCTCACGGTAAGTTAATGTACGGAATGGATATTCTACTGTCCAATCCTGATAGCGTTGCTTATACCGCATTCCCCAATCACGCCAACTTCTGGCTACCCGGATGGTTAGATGCCATTAATAGCACCTCTAACTCTCTGTTCTTACCCATTGGCCCTGGTGATTTCTTGGTTCACCATGCGATCGCCCTCGGCCTGCACACCACCACCTTAATCCTCGTGAAAGGTGCGTTGGATGCACGGGGTTCTAAGCTGATGCCCGATAAAAAAGACTTCGGTTACAGCTTCCCCTGCGATGGCCCCGGTCGTGGCGGTACTTGCGACATCTCTGCTTGGGATGCCTTCTACCTCGCCATGTTCTGGATGCTCAATACCCTGGGCTGGTTAACTTTCTACTGGCACTGGAAGCATTTGGCCATCTGGCAAGGAAATGTGGCTCAGTTCAATGAGTCCTCTACCCACCTGATGGGTTGGTTCCGCGATTACCTGTGGTTAAACTCCTCTCAGTTGATCAATGGATATAATCCCTACGGCATGAATAACCTGGCGGTTTGGGCTTGGATGTTCCTCTTCGGACACCTGGTCTGGGCAACTGGATTCATGTTCCTGATTAGCTGGCGCGGTTACTGGCAAGAATTGATTGAAACGATTGTTTGGGCCCACGAGCGCACTCCTCTGGCGAACCTGGTTCGTTGGAAAGATAAGCCCGTTGCTCTCTCCATCGTTCAAGCTCGTGTAGTTGGTCTAGCTCACTTCACGGTTGGCTATGTCCTCACCTACGCAGCCTTCTTAATTGCCTCCACTGCGGGTAAGTTCGGTTAAATCCTGGCTGGACTGATTCTTAAGTGATAAAAAACCCCTCACCTTCGGGTGGGGGGTTTTGTGGTGGGATAGACAATGAACAATGAATCATTAACAATTAATAATGAATAACTGGAAAAAGTAGAGATCAAAGCCACCGATGACCGCACTACCCCAAACTCTAGATGAGGCGATCGCCCAAGCGAAAGCAGCCACCTTGCAAGCGCTCGAAGATGGAGTGCGCTTAATTCAAGTCGAGTTAGTCTTTCCCGAAATTGCCCTCGAAGCACAGAAACTTGCCCAAGACTTTATCCCCGTTTTACAAGAGTTTGGGGGACAACCGAAGGTCTTCTTTCCCGATACCGGAGCGGCAGCTCTAGCCCGTCGAGACTGGGGCGAAATCCCCTTTAAGGTCACTGACTTAGGCAGTAGCCGATCGCCCATAGACAATAAAATAGACCCCGAAGACGATAGCTTTCTGGTCGTTAATCCCTCATCGGTGGAAGTCGGACAAGTCGAGCGCCTGGTGAATTTCGCTGGCGATCGCCCCATTGTCCTCTTAATTCCCAAACTCGAAGATGTGGCTGTTGTCGGTATCGGTTATGCCGCTCGTCAACTGCGCGAGAGACTTCTGAGCCAAATCTACTCCTGCTATTATATCCGCCCCCTAGAAGGAGCAGCCCTCTATCGCTGCCATCCCCATCCCTGGCAAGTTTGGTTAGAAACCCCAGAAGGCAACTATACTCAAATCGCCGAACAACCGCAAAAACCCGTAGGCGAAGCCCTAGATCAAATTTTAATTCAGGCTACTGCTGGTGAAAATACGGATCAATCGGCCCCGACTCGGCAACGACGGGGGGGGATCTTCGGAGAACTCGAACGCTTTATTAAAGCTTTAACCCAATAATCCCAGAAGAGTTGTCCAGGATTAAACTTTCTCAGTACACTGTAAAGACACCGAAACAGCTCGGATCTCCAGAGAGATCCGCAAAGCTAACCCGGTGTTTGAGGGAATCTGTGGTAAATTATACTTTTCTTGTAAGGTTCCCCTTAACCAGGGCCCCAGAGCAACTTGGCTCTCAAAGACTGATTAAGGGCAAACTTCACCAGAAAGGGTATGACCCTGGATTCGCGATCGGGAACCGACTTAAATTAGCACACAGGGAACACAAAGCAATGATAGGAGTAACAGGGCGACGGATTGTTATCGGTGATGTCCACGGAAATTATGATGGCTTAATGTGTCTTCTGGAGGCGATCGCCCCTGGAGACGGCGATCGCCTATACTTCCTAGGAGACCTGATCGATCGCGGGCCAAAAAGCGCAGATGTGGTGAACTTCGTTCGTGACAACCACTATCCCTGCATTCGCGGAAACCACGAACAACTGCTAATCGACAGTTTCCCCGACGGCAAAATCCACTATCCCGCTCTCCAAGCATGGCTCTATAGTGGTGGACAAGCCACCCTCGCCAGCTATCAAGATGCTCACCTGCTCCTTGAGCATCTGCAATGGATTAGCCAACTCCCCCTCTACCTCGACCTCGGCGATCTTTGGCTCGTACATGCTGGCGTTCATCCCGATTTACCCATCGAGGAGCAAACCGAATACGAACTCTGTTGGATTCGCGATCAATTCCACAGCATTCCCACCCCCTACTTCCCCGATAAAACCATTATCACCGGTCACACCATCACCTTTACCTTCCCAGGCGTAAACCCCGGTAACATTGTCCAAGGAAAAGGCTGGTTAGACATCGACACCGGAGCTTACCATCGCCGTAGCGGATGGTTAACCGCCCTAGACTGGACTAACCAGCAAGTCTATCAAGCCAACATCTATAATCAGACCTTGCGTATTTTACCCCTGGAAGAAAGCGTGACCTGTGTAGAACCTGAAGCCATTATTCCTCGGCATTCTGTTGCTGCTCATTAAGATTTCCCCCTCTGGTTTCCTTTCGGTTGGAGTAACGTTGAATGCCGATTCGAGTCATAATTGTGGAAGATTCTCCCATTGCGATGACCATCCTCAAGCGGATGCTCAATGCCTCTCCAGATATTGAGGTGGTGGGTACAGCTCGCACCGGAAAAGAGGCGCTCGGCCTGATTGCTAGAGTCGATCCCCAAGTCATCTGCACAGACTTGCATATGCCAGAAATGGATGGGTTAGCCTTGACTCAAGAAGTGATGTCTACTCACCCTAAACCCATTTTAGTGATTAGTTCTTCCGTGCGCGAACAGGATACCCATCGAGTTTTCCAAGTCTTGGAAGCGGGAGCGGTGGATGTGTTCCCTAAACCGGAAGGGGGACTCGGAGTCGATGCCGATCGCATTCAACAGGCTTTAGTCAATAAGGTGAAGGTGTTATCTGGAGTGTCGGTTTTTACCAATCGCCAGCGATCGCACCAACGGATGACGAGAACAACATCCGCCAACTCCCCCCAATCCGGCACTGCCTCTCGATCGACCCCCCCCTTATCCCGTCCCCCTCTCGTGTCTCAACCCAAACTGACGTTCAAAAACACCCATTTGGGTCTGATTGCCCTAGGAGCCTCCACAGGGGGGCCGCAAGTGTTAGAGCAAATTTTAAGTCAATTTCCAGCCCATCTACCGGTTCCGGTGATTTGCGTGCAACATATCAGTGAAGGCTTTTTACAAGGATTTATTGACTGGTTGTCTGCTCACTGTAACCTTCCCGTGAGCATTGCCAGAGCTGGCGATCGCCCCCAACCGGGCCATGTTTATTTCCCCCCAGAACGTTCCCATCTAATCCTGGATCGGCACGGTTGTTTTGCTTACAACCGAACTCTGACCATCGGCGGCCATTGTCCCTCCATTACCGTGACGTTTAATTCAGTCGCTCAATATTATAAAAGCCGCAGTATTGGCGTGTTGCTCACGGGAATGGGACGCGATGGAGCCGATGGACTGTTGTCTATTTTCCAGGCCGGAGGCTTAACCTTCGCCCAAAATGAAGCCAGTTGTGTGGTATTTGGAATGCCCAAAGAGGCGATCGCCCTCGGAGCAGTCCGGCAAGTTTTGCCCCCAGAAGCCATTCCCATGGCGATTTTGAGGAAATTGGGGAATGGGTAATGGGCAATAGTTCCGATCTTCCCTATCCTCCCCTCTCCCCAAAAAATTCCCCCAGACCCTAGCCAATTTTGTAAACATTTGTTAAGATAGTTATCATAAACAAACACAGGAGTTAGGAAAATGCCATATACCACAGAAGAAGGCGGCCGTCTCAACAACTTTGCGAGAGAACCCAAAGTATATCAAGCAGAACCTCCAACCCAATCTCAAAAAACCCAGTACGCAATTATGGGTAGTATCGCCGCAGTATTTGTAGGACTTCTATTCTTTATTTCCTTTGTTGTTAGCTAGTGTCAAGCAACCCTCAAGTTTGGTCGTCGTAACATTCTCTCCTCTCTCCCCTCTAGATAGTATTCTAGAGGGGTTATTGTTGTTTCTATTCCCTAGTCTATTCCAGATACTCCCTGAAACCCATGACTCCAGCGATTCTGATTCAAAATCTCCAAAAACGGTATGGCAACATTGATGCGGTGAAAGATGTATCCCTAGACGTTCAACCGGGGGAAATCTTCGGTTTGCTAGGGCCCAATGGAGCCGGAAAGACAACGACTCTGCGTTGTTTATGTACCCTCAGCAGTCCCGACAGTGGCCAACTGGAAGTTGGGGGAATTTCGGTGGTCGAGTATCCGAAAGCCACGCGGCAATTGTTAGGGTATGTAGCCCAGGAAGTGGCTCTAGATAAGGTGTTAACGGGTCGGGAATTATTGAACCTGCAAGCTGCCCTCTATCATATCCCTCGGAAAGAAATTGGCGATCGCGTCCAACAAATGATTAACCGCTTAGGAATCCAAGAGTACGCGGATCAGAAAACGGGAACCTATTCGGGAGGAATTCGCAAACGCCTAGACCTGGCGGCTGGACTGTTGCACCAACCAAAGGTATTAGTCTTAGACGAACCCACCGTGGGCTTAGATATTGAAAGTCGGGTGGTGGTGTGGGACTTCCTGCGAGAGCTGCGAGAGTCAGGAACCACGGTTTTAATTACCAGCCACTACCTAGAAGAAGTGGATGTTTTAGCCGATCGCGTGGCGATCATCGACCAAGGTAAAGTGATTGCCTGCGGAACGCCTTCAGACCTCAAAACCCAAGTGGGAGGCGATCGCATTACCCTACGAATTCGAGAATTTTGCCCCCCCGATGAAGCCGAACAAGCCAAAACCCTACTGCAAGCATTACCCAGCGTTCAAGAGGTAATTATCAACAGCGCTCAGGGCAATTCCTTAAACCTAGTGGTCAACAGCGATCCCACAGCCACCCAATCCACTGTATTGATTGACGTGCAACAATCCTTAAATCAAGCGGGATTACCGGTCTTTAGTATTGCCCAATCTCGACCGAGTTTAGATGATGTTTACCTCGCTGCTACCGGACGCACCCTGATGGATGCCGAATTAGCAGCAGCAGGAACACGAGACGTGAAAAAAGAACGAAAACAAAATATGCGTTAATCTCAAAATGCCCTCTCCCTATATCCCTCTCCCCGTGGGAGAGGGACTTCTACTCCCCTTCTCCCACGGGAGAAGGGGCTGGGGGATGAGGGCAAAAAATGCTATAGAACCATTGAACCCAGATAAACCTATGACTGTTACATCTCCTCAATCGAATCTCGATCTAGATATCAGCACCCTTAAAGAACGTTCTCAATTCTCCTTTGGCGAGCTGATCCAAGAAACCCTAGCCCTCACCAAGCGCCTATTTATCCAACTCCAGCGCCGTCCCGCGACGCTCATTGCTGGCGTAATTCAGCCCCTGATGTGGTTAATTCTCTTTGGGGCGCTATTTCAAAATGCTCCCGAAGGATTTTTAGGCGATCGCCTCAACTATGGGCAATTCCTCGGCGCAGGCGTAATCGTCTTTACCGCCTTTTCCGGGGCCCTCAATGCCGGACTCCCCGTCATGTTTGACCGGGAATTTGGCTTTCTCAACCGGTTGTTAGTCGCCCCCTTAAGCTCTCGCTACTCCATCGTCCTCGCCAGTGCCATCTATATCGTCACCCTCGCCCTAATCCAAACCGCCACCATCATGATCGCCGGAATCTTTTTAGGCGCAGGATTTCCCACTCTCCCTGGACTCGCCCTCATTACCCTGATTATTCTCCTGTTGGTCTTAGGCGTAACTGGAGTCAGCTTAGGCCTAAGCTTTGCCCTTCCGGGGCATATCGAACTGATCGCCGTCATTTTCGTCGTTAACCTGCCTCTACTGTTCGCCAGTAGCGCCCTCGCCCCCCTCTCATTCATGCCCCAGTGGTTACAAATCGTCTCTAGCCTCAATCCCCTCAGTTATGCCATTGAGCCAATTCGCTATCTCTATACCCATTCCGATTGGGGATTCGGTAGTATGGTAATGGCTGCTCCCTGGGGTGATATTTCCCTGGGAGGGTGTTTACTGGTGCTATCGATCATTGATGCGATCGCCCTCCTCGGAATTCAACCCCTACTGCGTCGTCGTTTATCCTAGTTCCCGATTTTGCGGAGGTTCCATGTCGATCAAACCCTTAAACTACATCCTGTTTACCCTACTCACCGGCCTAGGGTTAAGCCTGTTGACTCAAGCTAGTTTTGCCCAAACCACCATCGATCCCCTAGAAGAGATTCAAAGCCAAGACGGTAGTTCTGGCGTTTTCTCTAACCAGGGCGGAAATAGCCAGTTTTTTGACTTAATGCACAACCTGCAACGGGGAAATAATCTCAGAAACCCCGAACAATTCAACATCGACCAACAACAAAACCTCGATGATGCTGCCGCTAAATTCCGCCAACAGCAACTCGAACGACTCAACAACCGTCCTGAGTCGATCCAACCCTCCGAAGAACCCACCCCATAATTTCTATACTTCTGTTTCAGAAGTGCTGGTTTTTCTCCTAGGTGCGCTACTCTAAGCTAACGCACCTTTGTTTTTCTCATGGCCCATGGCCTATTGCAAGAGTGCCTATTGCCTGTTCCCTATCGTAATTTTGACTGAAGTCTTGCCAATGATCGAACTCTGCTCTAGTCTCAAGTAGGTCTGAACATTAGCGCAATAGGCTAACCTGGTTAGTGACGATCACCTAACCCTCCTCACCCAGACCCTTGAATCTGAATTGAGATTGAGACAATTATGCAAAGTAAAGAACCTGAAAAAACCCCGACTCCAGCTCCGACTCCTACCCCAGCTCCGGTATCGGCTCCAGCTCCGACTCCTAAAGCTGAGTTGGTTGAGTCCCCTTCGTCCTCTCCGGTTATGTCTTCTTCCTCTGGACAAGACACCGTTAACCAAGTGCTGACGATTCTCTCTCGGTTAACGGACTATGTAGGTGAATTTTTTGTTACCTATCAAAAACCCTTAATCAACGTAGCCCTAGTTATCACTGCTTTGGTTGCTGTTTACCTCACCTTAGCAGTCTTGGATGCGGTGAATCATATCCCCCTTCTGGGCTTTATCCTTGCCCCTCTGTTTGAATTGGTGGGAATTATCTATGCTGCTTGGTTTGTTTGGCGCTATATGCTCAAAGCCTCGACTCGTCAAGAACTCTACAAGGATATTTCCGGTTTAACCTCTCAGGTAACGGGGGGACAAAAAGCCGATTCATAAATCCGGGTTGCGATCGGATATTCTGCGATCGGGTGGTTGATGCCACCCGATATTTTTTTTGCCTCAAGGGGGCGAAGAAATGGGTAACATAACGATGGATAATCAATGAGTGCAGCGCTCTATTTCGGTGAACCTGGAGTTTATCAGTCATGAAATTTAAGCCGGAAAATGGCGATCGAGTTCAACTAAACGCCTCGAAAGTATTTGGCATTGGATTGACTCGCACAGGGACAAAAAGCCTAACTTATGCTCTTTATATGTTGGGGATGCGTACCGTTCATTTTCCGGACGATCCCACCACTCTACAGGAATTAATGTCTGGAACTTATAACTTTTCTGTCCTCTCTCAATGGGATGGGATTACAGATATTACGGTGTCAGCGTATTACCCCCATCTCGATCGCCTCTATCCTAACAGCAAGTTTATCCTCACGGTTCGTAACAAGCAAGAGTGGCTGAACTCTCTAGAACCCTATTGGCGAGAGCGAGCTGCTTTTAGTGACTCCCCGATTGAATCCCCTGAACGCCAGGTACAGATGAAACTGAGACGATTTTTAAGAGCCACGGTGTATGGGTGTTATGACTTCAACCGCGATCGCCTCTCCTATGTTTACGATCTACACTATCAAAATGTGGTTCACTATTTCCGCGATCGCCCCGACTCTTTGCTCATTTTAGACATCTGCGGTGGAGAAGGATGGGATAAACTCTGTAAATTCTTCAATAAACCTCTCATGTCTGAACCGTTTCCTAAAGTTCTCAAAGAGGAAATTGTCAAAGATTTGGTCAATTATCCCTCCCCGATTCGATAATCGGATACAGTAGTTTCCTCTGCTATGCCCTGCATTAATCAAACAGAGCCAGTCCCAGATCTCTCAAGAAAGGGTCAAAAAACTGCTTAAATCGTTTTCGATTGATTTCAAGTAGGGTTTGTTGAACCGAAACCAACCACTTAGGTTGAAAATAATACCGCCACCGAGACAAAGCCACCAATTTTGCCATGCCAGGGTATTCTGCTAGGAGCGATCGAATCGTTTCCTCTAGAATCGGTTGCTCGTATAACGTGGGATAGGGCCAAGTGTGATGGAGAAAATAGGGAAGGCTGTTAGGATCGAGGGGTCTCGCTTTCACCCAAAAATTGTAGCCCTCATCCAAAAGATCGTACTCTAATCCCATTTTGATAATCGTCACCGCTAAACTCACCTGTTCCCGAAAGTAGGGATTATCTTTCATGGCTCCAGAAGCATTAATTTGATGGAAGCACTTTAACCACTCTTGATATAGGATAGGCGCTAATTGAGCCTCAACAGCAATAAAACCCGAATTAAAATAGGGCGGTTGCATTTCTCCACTAAATAAGGTTTCAATTTCCCTGGTGGGGACAGATAAATTTACAGCCCCATAAATGGCTTCCCAATTTCTGCCCGTTGCTCTAAAAGTTGAGGCAACATTGACTGGAACGGCAAAGCGCTCGTCTCCATAAAAGTTCCGTAAACAGAGCATGTCAGAATCCAAAAAAATAAGCTTATCCATCTTTGTCGGAATCTGAAGGCAGTAAATTTTATTGGTGAGGGGATCTCCTAGGGTATTGCCTAGAATATGATTTTCAAAATAAACAATCCGAACTCCCATTTTTTCTAGCAAGGCAAAGGTTCTCGGCTGGGGTATCCCCCATTTCTCAAAGGGAGTGGGTATGGCAGCAATTAACTCATATTCACATTGAATAAATCGCTTTAGAGAAGCAGCCAGCAGAAGAGCCATCCCTTCAATTTCACCCTGTTGACAAACGAAGACAAAAGCATAACTTTGAGGTTGTTTTTCCGTTAGATTTGGATGCATCGGGGAAGGATAGCCTCTAAACTTTGGGATCGGGGTACACATCTGTTCGTTTGTTGAGATGAGGAAAAGGAACCTCTGGAATCGGAAGTTCTAGAAAAGGACAGAGTTTTTCCCAACCCTCTCCCTGGGTAATATTTAGTCTGAGTAGGTCATTAGGTCGGTCTTGAAAGTAACGATGCACATCCTCATGATATCGATAGTAAGCCGTAATAAATTTTTGTCGATCAAAGGTTACGGACTCATAGACTAACATCCGCCGTAAAATAGCAATATCAACAGTTGTGGCGGGATATTTGCTGTAGATGAACTCCGCCGATTCTAACCAGGAATCTAAATCTCGATAGTATAAAACAAACTTAGAATTGGGATATTTATAGTCTAAATATTTATAATAAATGACACATCCAATATCCGACGCTGCATCGAGTTCCCCTAAGTCTTCAAAACGAGGATTGTGCTTAACCCGCTCATAACCTAATATCCGCACTGCTTGGCAAAATGTGGTTGTACCTGTACGAGGTAAACCAATATTCCAGACTCGATATTTCCAAGGTTTTTGCTGAGTTTTTTGTTCCATAAATTATTGGAAAACAAGACTTTTTCCTATTGCAAGAGTGCCTATTGCCTAGGGCGTAGCAATATATTTTTTCATGCAATAGGGAATTGAGCAATAGGGAATTGAGGATAAAAAAACCTTGAGCCATATCCACGATCAATATGGGTCAAGGGTGGGGGGGGAGCGATCGCCTCTTCAACCCCAATTCAGTTACAATCGCTTCTGGATACTCTGACCGTGGGTATCCGTTCCACAGGTATGCAGCAAGTTATAGGACTCACCCAGTTGTCGGACTTGAGCTGTCTGTTTGGGACTCGGTGTCCAAGGGCTGGGATTATTGTAAGCGTAATAGGTTTCTACTCCATCAATTCCCAGATCGGCAGCTTCAGGGATCAGATCAGTGGCTGGATAACGATATCGAGCGGGATGGGCTAAAACCGCTAAACCGCCCGCCTCATGGATAGCATCAATCACCGCAGAGGCTTGATAGGCTTTTCCCTTCACCGCATGGCCTTGGAGATAGGGCTTCAAAACTTGATGCTCAGGATCAAAGGCATAGCCGAGAATGTGAACTTCAGTTTTCCACAAATAGGCATTGATTTCCACGCCGCTCCAGAGGTGGAGGGAAGGTTTAGGGTTGAGATTGGGATGATTGAGCCAGTTTTTCGCTACTTTGTAACCGTCAACACTATGGTGATCCGTGATCGCTAGTCCTCGCAATTCCAGGGCGATCGCCTGGTCAATAATCTCTTCCGGGCGTAATTTGCCATCAGAAAACTGGCTATGCATGTGAAAGTTATAGGAATTGGGACAACTCCTTTCATCAATGTTTGCAAATACTTCTCTGAGGGCCCGTGCTTCCTCCTGTTCTCCCACCTGGTTTGACGAGGGTGGAGCTGGAGCTAGATTGATCATCATCTTTCTCAATCTCAAGATAAACTCTTGTTGTCTACTATAGCCAATTTTGAACTTATGTAACATCTATTCCTCTATTCAGAAGAGTCATGAGAATCATAAGTAGGGCTAAGAGCCAATTGTACTGACCTGAGTAGATTGAGATTTCTGGAGATGGGTTGGGTCATTTCCCCGAATGGCGCGAAACATCCCAAACCGACATAAACCCGTACCAAAGGCGACGCGCATCAGTAGCAGGGTGGGCACTTCTCGCAGGGATTTAATCAAACCGGGTAGACCAAACTTAATCAACCCTTCCGGTCGAGCCACCCCTTGCCAAATGGAATCGAGCCAAGAGGGAAGGGTGGGTTCTGTCCAATCCTCGGTCATCACTTCTCCTTGGCTATATCCGGTCGCTTCTAGGAGTTCGGCAAAGCCTTCAATACTGGAAAATGCCGGATGAGACCACTGATCTAAGAGTTGCTTCATAATTGCCCGCTCTAGCCCATTCAGGGGAATTTGGCGGTCATCCCGTTGATTCCAGTCGGCAACGACTAAAATTCCTCCCGGTTTGAGGACTCGGAGCAGTTCTTGGGCAAAAATAGCTTTGTCGGGCATGTGGGGCCCGGCTTCAATTGACCAGACGACATCAAAACTGGCATCGGGGAAGGAGAGGGCCATGGCATCATCGACGGCAAATTTGGCGTTTACTCCTTCTGGTGTTAGTTCTTGGGCCCGTTGGACTTGTTGGGGGCTGATGGTAATGCCGGTGACCTCAAAGTGATAATCTTGGGCTAAGATCCGGCTGCTGCCGCCAATGCCACAACCGACATCTAAGACGGTGGTCTTGGGGGGTAGGCCATCTAAGCCGCCCCAACGCACCATTTCATGGACAAAATCAACTTTAGCGGTGAGGAAGTTTTTGCGCTCTGGAGGGGAGCCATAATGGCCGAGATGGATATGTTCGCCCCAATAGAATTCTAAGATCCCTTCCTCTGTCCATTGGTCGTAGGAGTTGGCGACGGAGGCTGAGGATTCATAGCGACGGGCGGTAATGAGATAGAGGATAATGGCGATCGCCCCTAAGCCTAAAATTATGGCTGCTATTAAATACCAGATAGTCATCAAGTCTTTGCTGTTTTCATTTTCACAAATTATACTACTGCTTTGACTGCAAATTGTTAATTGACTTACAACTTCAATGAGGGTAAAAAGCTCACTAGACCAGGGAAAAGAATCAGTAAGACCATCACGATTAATTGCAGGATAATGAAGGGAATTGCCCCCTGGTAAATCTCCTCGGTTCTCACTTCTGGGGGGGCCACACCGCGCAGATAGAAGAGGGCAAAGCCAAAGGGAGGGGTGAGGAATGAGGTTTGCATGTTTGCACCTAAAATTACGCCGAACCAGACTAAATCTAGGTTAAATTGTTGGGCGATGGGGACAAACATGGGCACGACGATAAAGACGATTTCAAAGAAGTCGATAAAGAAGCCGAGGATAAAGACGATCGCCATACTGATGACGAGAAAGCCGATCGCTCCTCCTGGTAGATTGCTAAACCATTCCCGAACTAAACGCTCTCCTCCTAAACCGCGAAAGACTAGACTAAAGGCTTTAGAGCCAATTAAGATAAATACCACCATGGAGGTGGTGCGTAAGGTGACATCGCAGACTTCCCGTAAATTCGTCCAAGTTAATTGGTGATTGGCGGAGGCTAAGGCGATCGCCCCTAAACAACCGACAGCCCCTGCTTCCGTGGGGGTGGCAATGCCAAAGAAAATACTACCCAAAATCATGAAAATCAGTAGAATAGGCGGGATCATAACCTTGAGGACGCGCAGCCATAACCTTTGCACTTTACGGACTTCAGCCGGTAGGGGCGGCGCTAAATCGGGACGAATAAAAGCAAAAACCAATACATGAATTAAGAAGGCAGAGGTCATCAGCAAACCGGGAATTAACGACCCCAAAAACAAGTCGCCAACGGATACCCCTAACTGGTCTCCGAGTACCACCAACACGACGCTAGGAGGGATAATTTGCCCCAGGGTTCCGGATGCTGTAATCACCCCGGCAGCGAGGGCGTGATTGTATCCATAGCGTAGCATTGTCGGTAAAGAAATCAACCCCATGGCGACGACGGTAGCGGCTACGACTCCGGTAGTTGCTGCGAGGAGCGCTCCGACGAGGATAACGGCGATCGCCAGCCCTCCCCGTACTCTCCCAAACAAAATCCCCATGGTTTCCAGCAGATTCTCAGCAATGCCGGACTTTTCCAGCATGGAACCGATAAAAATAAAATAGGGAATCGCCAGCAGGGTAAAATTATTCATGATGCCAAAAATCTGGGATGGCATCGCTGACCAAAAGATAGGGTCAAATGTCCCCACTGCCATACCAATAAGGGTAAACAGAAGAGCCGTAGCACCGAGAGAAAAAGCCACCGGATAACCGATCGCCAGCAAAAACAGCGCTCCGACAAACATCAGGGGGCCAAGCCAATCCAAATCCATGGGCAGGAAGATAAGGGAAACGGAATGTGACTACCCTATCATCAAAATGTGCTGGTCATAGGTAATGCTATCTCCTGCCCAGAATCAAACAGCCCTGCTTTAGAATTTCTAGGCTAAATGGCGCTGTACCGCTTGGACAAGGTGTTCTGTCCAATGGAGAGCCAGATTATCTTGAATGGCTTCCACCATTACCCGGACGACGGGTTCAGTGCCAGAGGCTCGAACCAGGATGCGGCCTTGGTTGCCCAGGGCTTCGGTGGCATGGGCGATCGCCTCTTGCAGGGGTTGGCAACTGTGCCAATTTAAACGAGTATGGCGGTCTTCAACGCGCACATTTTTCAGCAATTGGGGATAGGGTTGGAAGCTTTGGTTTACCAAGTCAGCCAAGCTCGTTCCTGACTGACGGACAATGGCAGATAAGTGGAGTGCCGTTTGTAGACCATCGCCCGTTAAGCTGTAATGGTGGCAAAGAATGTGACCGGACTGTTCTCCCCCAAGCATAGCCCCGCTTTTAATCATTTCTGCATGAACATGCTGATCGCCCACGGGAGTCCGCACCAATTGACCTCCCAGTTTTGCCCAGGCATGTTCAAATCCGAGATTAGCCATCACGGTAGAGATAATGGTTTGGTTGGGGAGTTTTTGGGCATCCTGGAGAGTACAACCCCAGAGATACAAAATATAATCCCCATCTACGGGTCTTCCCTGGGAATCTACGGCGATTACCCGATCCGCATCCCCATCAAAGGCAAATCCGAGATCGGCGTTGTGTTCTTGCACGGCTGCTTGCAGGGAAGCCAAATGGGTGGAACCACAGTTAACATTAATCAGATTGCCGTCGGCTCGGTTGTGTAAACAGATGACCTCTGCGCCCAAATCCTCAAATACCCCAGGGGCAACTGGAACCGCAGCCCCCCACGCTAAATCTAAAACAATCCGCATTCCCCGTAAATCCAGGGTGTTGACCAAGGGTTGATGTAAAGCGGTTGCGTACTGTTTGAGCAGCTCTGGGCGATGATAATGTTGTCCCCAGTGAGGAAGACTGGTATGCAGGTGCATTTGTCCTCTGAGCGCCGCCTCAATTTGTCCCTGAACGGTTTGAGACAATTTTGTACCATCTGAGCCAAAAAATTTAATGCCGTTGTCTTCGGGAGGATTATGGCTGGCTGAGATCATGATACCGGCGATCGCCTCCGTCACTCCCGTCAGATAAGAAACACAAGGAGTCGGGCACAATCCCATATTCCACACTTCTAACCCGGCGGCTGTCAACCCGGCGGACAGGGACATGGCCAACATATCGCTAGAATTGCGGGAATCTTGCCCTAAAATCACAATGCCAGAACTCATCCCCGCAGGACGTAACACTTGTCCCGCCCAAAATCCCAACTGAAGCGCAAAGGGAGCATTGAGCAAGTCCCCTGCTTTTCCCCGAATACCATCCGTACCAAACAGTCGAGAAGGCGGTAGGTTCAGGGGGTTCCAGAGCGGATCGAGGGGCGCAATTTCTGGACTACTGGCTACCGGAGTTTGAGGTTTGGATAAAGATTGAACCATTTTCAGAACACTCCACACACAACACACTACCATTGGAGAATATCATAGGCGCTTTTGCCTTGCTTTTGAGTCACGGATAACCAGTCATTTCAAAAATGCTTTTTTTGCCCGGCTGAGGTTTGCCCTATTTTCCCACGCTCGTTAACCCGTGGCTACATACTTGGTTTTATTCTTCACTGACGAGCAGGAATAATCCGGATGCAGGGAGTCCACAAACGCGATTTCTCTTAGGTTCTCCAACGGACTTGATATACAGCGTTTTTCGATGTTATGAGGTACAGTAATCGAAATGTTCCTTGAGAGTGTTGTCCCATGAAAAGCCTGAAGAATGGGCACGCATAGCGTAAAAAATGGTTTTCCCTTCTGCCCATTACCCATTACCCTTCTGCCGCGCGAAGCGCTGTAA
>NZ_JAQPOK010000110.1 GCF_030068445.1 Roseofilum halophilum BLCC-M91
TTTAGAGCGTAGTTCCACCACCATCTAGCACAGCCAAAGTGCTGAGACAGTAGAATTTGTTGCTCTGGTGTTGGGTAAAGTCGAACCTTGAGTGCTTTGTGCAGCATCTTAATACCTCCTTACTGTATTTTACATACAACATCAAGAAAATTTGGAAATTTCCGTTCCTCCAATTTCCCGCCTTTCATCCCGCCGCTAAATCGAAGCGATTATAGCGGGGGACTTCCCGGCGAATTAGTTAATGGATTAATTGATTAGGCGATCGCCGTTTAGGAATGAGTGATGCTAAAATTTTAATGGCTTTTCCGGGTTTGAGCGCGATCGCATAACTGAAAACAGAAGGGTTGCACAGAACAGCTTAACTCAACATAATAATCATTATCATTCTATTTTTTGTACTTCCACTGTGAAACCCGATCGAAACAGGATTTAGCCTGAAACTAGACCTCCTCAGTTAACCGTCTGAGCAAACTATCGAATAACTCATCGATTTTCTCAGGATCAGAAACTAACGTCCCGCGCTCATCACGAAATGTGCGATCTCGTTCACCCTTGAACGATAGCCAATTAAAACTGGTAGTGACCGCAAACTTAGTATCTGAAATAAGGATTTTTGCATGGGTATCTCCCAAACGTTTAAGGATAAATGATTTAGAATATTGATTCGCCAACTTTTGCAGAGTTTTTTCAGCCTCAATATCTCTCGAATAACGATTTTCGTTTTTCTCTCCCAAACCATATCCAATAAAAACCTGCACTCCTCGTTTCAGTAGATTCTCAAACTGCTCAAGAAACCATCGGTTGACTGAATTAGCCCGAATCCACGGAGAAATGATCATTAAACGTTGCTGAGTGTCTTTCAAAGCCTTCTCTAGTAGAGGACGATGATCGTACATTTCTAGTAAGCGTATAGGACAAGAAGAAATCACAGACTCTAGTTGAGCTTTAAGTTCTGCTATCCTTTCATCCTTTTCGTGCAATTCCTGAAGTAACTTATCTTTTTCATTTAGATCATCTATCCGATCTATCTGTTGCCGCGTAGATTCTTTCTCAGATTCTATTTGAGATGTAACTAAAGCCACCTTTTCAGCCACATGATCTAGATCATCAACTAAATTCTCTACAAAGTCCTTTCCTAAAATCTCTTTTGCAAGTTTCAGAGGCTCATTTTCCTGCAATGCATTAAGAATCTGACTTCTAATTTTCTTGGCTCCATTTGAACGAGCGAAGGCGGCCTCATGTTCGTTAGAGAGGATGTCATCAACAATAAATGCCACTTGAATTTCATCACTATCTTTTGCCTTATAAATAAGTGCCGTAGATCGCTGGAAAAATCTTTGCCTACCTTCAATTGCCTTTAATGCTAATACATCTAACTCATTGTCATTCTTAGGCTTCAGACTTTTGCTATTCCCAAGGATTTCACGAATAACTTTATCAATATCCTTAATACTCAAGTCAGATAATTCTGGAGGACGCTTAGGTGAGGGTTCAATTTCCACGATACCTTCGTCTCGTAAATTTCTTGGCTTTAGTAACATCTTCTCAGATTGTCCATACCAACGTGGAGTTCGCAGAAGTCCATCAAAGTTAATATCAAAGGTTCGTTCCTCTGGAACAATAATTTTGGCTTCTCTTAAAGTCCTCTCACCCTTCTTCGTCAATTTCCATATTTGAATCTGTGAAGCATCGGCAGCAATCAAGTCAATATCTTCACTCAGTCGAAGAGTCACCATTGCCTCTCTAGTTGTTGAGAGTTCCAAACCTAAAAATCCTGCGATTTCCTCCTCAGAAGACAACCCAGCATCAATCGATCTTAGAACAAACTCCTCAATCGGCGGAATAGACTTGCGAATCTGAGTCAGAACATCAACGGTAATTTTATAAACAGGTAACCCGACTTCTTGGCAACTAACTAAGTCAAAACCAGGTCGATTATCATAACAGCGTAAATCTTCAGAAGAGATAGAAATAAACTCTGATTCCCAGTTCATCAGCTTACCTCCATGCAAATGCACTCTTCTGGATGTTGTTCAATATAGTGCAAGACATTATGTAGAGGACTATGATTCAGCGATCGACAAAACTGATGATCGCCTACAATCAAAAGACCAACTCGACCTCTGGATAATGCGACATTCAACCTAGCTTCATCGCGTAAGAAGCCGATTTTTCCATCTTTGTTTGAGCGAGTAACTGAATAAATTAGGATATCAGCTTCACGTCCCTGAAAAGCATCAACGGTATTGCACTCAATTGCTAATGCCTGCAAGCCACTTTGTTCTGCATTTAACCTACGCTTCAGCAATTTTAACTGTGCCGCATAACCACTTAAAACTGCTACTCTATAATTCCTTTGGGCTTCCGTAGCTGCTTGGTTTAGTTGCTTCAACCATTCAAAGATGACAGTAACTTCACAGGAATTATTAAAGCTAGAATTAGCACTTTGCTCGCGACTGTTAGGAAGCTTTGATGTCGTGAGCCACGTAACAGGTCTTGGTAAAGCTCTGCTTAAAACCTTATCAATTTCAGGGCCGCTACTTTCTAATGTCCCATCATAGAAACAGGTGCTAATGAGTGTACCAATTGGTTCTACCATGCGATGTTGAGTAGCCAGCAGTTTCTGGCATTCATCCGGTAAGATTCTTAAAAGGCGATCGAATAAAGTTTCCTGAATATCCTCTGGAGTCAATTCATATCGCTCAAGAAAACCAGCATTTCGGCTCGCTTCATCTTGAAAGGGTGGAAGTTGTTTTGGGTCTCCTACCAACAGCCACTTTTTGGAACGCGACATTGGTACTAAGACTTCCGTTGCAGTTGCTTTTGAAGCCTCATCTACAATGCAAAGGTCGAATTCAGAATCGTTAATTGCCCTTGAAATTCCGATACAAGTTCCAGCAACAACTTGCGATCGCTTAATTAATGGATCGTTAAATCGTTCATTACGACCAAATTGATCGAACCATTCTGTTTGCAGGTTTATAAGTTGCTGGAGTAATTTAGAGTTGGGTGCATTTGGGTCAATCAAATTATTGCTATGATGCTCTAGCTCTACACTGGTCAATTTTAATAGCTGATTGGCTTTGAGTTTAGTTATTCGCTGAAGGCGCTTAACTTTTTGCTTTTGTTCATCTCGTAACGCTTTTGCCTTTTTCTCTAATTCTTCGATTTCTTCTTCTAATCGGCTAAACTCTTCTTCTTGTGCCGATGAAATTCTTCGTTGTTTTTTTCCTTTAATACTTCCCGAATTTGAGGGCTGATGCACACTTTTATTTTTCTTTGATCTTCTTGGAGCTTGGCGATCTTTCTCTTGCTTTCGACTCTCTAGTCCCACTCTCAATTTTTCTATATCCAGGACAATATTTTTTAGTTTCTGGAATAAGACTGCTTTCTCCAAATCTTTTTGAGATATTCCATGATTCACCGACCAATTAGCTAAAAAATCTCGACCTTTGGCTAGTGCATCCTCTCGCCATTTCTCCATTTGCTCCTCTAAAAGTAATGAATGAACACCTTCTGAAACTCTTTCATGATTGCCAATTCGGACAAGTTTTAAATTCGGATTCTCGGTTTGAATACGTTCTAATGCATTATCTAACGCAACATGAGTCTGAGAACTGAGTAGAATTCGCGCTTCAGGATTTGCTTGAAGTGTTTGCAAAATAACTTCAGTAATAATCGAATAGCGTCTAAAGCTCTTTTCTGTCGATTCAGTGCAATTTCAGCTAATCGAGTATCGAAAGAAAGTTGACTGCGTTGAGGTAGTCGATCGGGTTGTCCGTATCTAACATATAGATGTAATTCATTACCTACCAGCTCTATAACATCTCCACCTAATAGACTAAATCCCTTAGAGTTTTTGACATGACGGGATTGCCCAAGGATGTCATCTTCAGGCAATTCTTCTAATTGGAAAATCACTCGATTATTATCAAGATTAAAGGAAAGGTACTTAAGAGCTTTCTCTCGCTGCTGTTCCCAATCAGTCTTTGCTCTCAGGATATTCCACCAAACTTGAAATATCTTGTGTTTCTTTTTCTCGATGAACTGCTCTTTGACAGTCGCCTCATGCTCAACAACTGCATCTTGTAACTCCCGAATAATCTCGACAGCTTCGTATGAATAGGTTGGAGTGCCAAACTTAAATTGATAGGGCAAACTCCACGCTAGTTCTCGTCTCTGCTCCAGTTGAGAATGGGCTGTATCCCAAGCAGTAAAGATAACAAGATGATCCTTCCGCCTATCGTCTACTTTTACATGATACCGATAAGAGCTACCGTAAAGTTGGTAGTGATCTTCCTCAGAGTAACTATCATTATTATTCAATGTATCAGGTCGTATTCCAGAATTAACTTCACTATTTAGGTCATCAAGAATGAGATTTTGGATTTCATTTTCAGAGGAGATACCTAGTGTGTCTCGAAAACTATTTAAACACTTTAGAGTCAATTTTAAGTAGCAAGATTTAACCTTCGGTTTCTGAGTTCTAAATCGCTTCTGCTGAATAGCATCTAACTCTGCTAATAGCAGTTCTGCATTGAGTTGCCGTTCGGCAGGATCGGTGGCAACAGACCGTTCAATAATTTCAATGATCTCAGGTGGTGCGTCAAGATTAGCGATCGCTGTCTGAAGGCTGCTGTAGTCAACAAGATCAACATTCGTCAGGCATTTTAATGTCACTACTCCAAAACTAAATACATCACGGGTATATGGGTACGATCCATCGTCCTCTTCTGGCGGTGTAAAGGGGCGAGAAACAAATTCTCGTAATGTGACAGTTGGGTGAAAATAGCTTCTAAGTTTCGAGATGCCAAAATCAGCTAACTTTATTCTGCCATCTTGCCCGACTAGAATATTGCTGGGTTTGAGATCTCGATGGACACATTGGCGCTCATGTGAAAAGGCAAGGGCTGTAAGTATTGGCAGAGCAAGCCTTTCCCAGTAGGAGTCCCATCCCTCTAAGGGTGACTCCTTAAGAAGCCCTTCTAAATTGTTCTCCATCCATTCCAAAACAAGGAACTGTTCTTTGGTTTGTCGATCTTCCCCTGAGTCAAGAAGCTCGATGATACTAGGATGTTTAAGTTCTGCAAGAATTTGCTTTTCACGTCTGAACGATTCTGATTGAACTCCTGGCTCAATTTGCCCATGTTTAAAGACTTTAATGGCGACTTGGCGGCCATCTTTTTGGGAATCAATGGCCTTATATACATCTGCCATTCCACCTGAACGAGGGTTAGGCAGTAGTAAGTAGCGATCGCTAATAATACGAGGCGGTGTTTTTTCCTTCATTATTTGATATCGCCTGAAGAGACAGGGAATCCCCACCCTTTAACGAAGTGGAGGGTGGGGAGGAAGTCAATCAAATCCCCGATCCATCTAAAAACTCTTCAATCGCTCGATCCTTCAGGGCACAACTGCTGTGCTTAGAGCTATAGGATGGGGCTTCTAGGACTTCCTCCTGCATAGCCGACCGATCCCAGGAACTCCAACTGACACTACTGACCGATTGACTCTCCAGGCTAACCCCATTGCTCCCTTGAAGCACGCGCACCTGTTCTTCAAGTTGTTCAATTCGGTCAACCAACGTCCGAATCATATCCGCTTCCGCATCCGGGAGTCGTCCATGTTCGAGGGGATCGACTCGAACCCCAGAGCGATAAACAATCCGTCCAGGAATGCCCACCACCGTACAATCGGAAGGTACATCCCGCAATACCACAGATCCCGCACCAATGCGGACATTATTTCCAATTAACAGATTACCGAGAACCTTAGCTCCCGCACCCACAACCACATTTTCCCCCAGGGTAGGATGGCGTTTACCACTTTCCTTGCCGGTTCCGCCCAGAGTTACCCCTTGATAAATGAGGCTATAGTCTCCGACAATGGCCGTCTCACCAATCACCACGCCCATACCATGGTCAATAAAGACTCCTGTACCAATAGTTGCTCCTGGGTGAATTTCGATACCCGTAAACCAACGAGCCAGATGGGAAATAAACCGAGGTACAAAGGGAAGTCCCAATACATGCAGCCAATGAGCCACGCGATAAAACAGCAGCGCTTGTAGTCCAGGGTAGCAAAACAGGACTTCCAGCCAATTCCGGGCAGCAGGATCGCGATCGAAGATGATACGGAAGTCGGCAACAATATTACTTAGCACGATTAAAAGTATCCAAAGCTTCATCAAACAGATCAATCTAGATCTTAGCGTTTCGCGGCCAGTTTACCCAAGGGATTCGAGTTAAGTTAAGGTGAAATTGAGTCATCCTTTCCTCAACTAACACCCAAATCTATGCCAATCTTGATTTTAATCTTGGCCCTAATTGCCGGATATGTGGGCAGCGAACTCCTGGCACTCGACCTCATTCGTCTGTTAAAAACTCTCTCTCTTCCCCCTTGGCTGCTCTTAAGTGTCATAGTCTCCCTTTTCATCTGGTGTTTTGGAGAGTAAAGTCAATCCCCTAATAGTGCTTGATCAGCTTCAAACAATGGCGTTTATCCTCCGTAGCGGTATAACTGAGGAAATCGGCGATTTTGGACATCATAAACCAACCCCGCCCATTTTCTGCATCATCTCTTGGAGGGGGTTGACTTTTAAGCCATTGGTCAACATCAAAGCCTTCACCATAATCCCAAATGGAGATGGTAACCGAATCGGCCGCTAAGATTACTTCAATATCAATGGGGGTATCTTCGGGTAAATGACGATGGGCATGGCGTACAGCATTGGTCAATCCTTCATAAAATGCGGTTTTGCACTGGAGCCAGGTGGCTTCAGGAATAGCAAGAGAGGGGTGATTAAGATGTTCAAACCAAGCTAAGGCACGGGCTAAAGCCTGGCCATCAGAATGAACTTGCAGATCGGCTCTATGGGGCAATTTCAATGGCGTAACCCTTAATCAGGCAATCAGCACAGGTGAAGAACCATTCAAAAGCGAACTCAACGTTTATGATGGAATCACTCTTACGTCGGTTCGGAATCAGTAAGATGGAAACGGACGGTAGATCTGAGGTCACGCCTCTTACTGAATTGTTGCTCTGGTGCTTCTGCTTATAAGCTATCAAATAGGCTATCAAAGTGATCTCGCTTTTGTCAGATTTTCCAGCTCCTAGTCTGATGACATTTTAATCATGTACAAGGTTTTGATTATAGAGGATGACCCTCTGTTTCGGTTAGTGTTAACCAAAGCTCTTAAGAACCAAGGGTATGATGTAACCGTGGCTACCAATGGTGAAGAGGGTTTAGAACAAGCCCAGAGTTTGCGCCCTGGATTGATTTTATGCGATTGGATGATGCCTCGTATGGATGGCTTGGAGGTCTGTCGCCGCATTAAGGCCAATCCGGATTTAACGACGACGTTTTTTGTGTTGCTGACGGCTCGTGAGGGGGTGGAAGACCGGGTTCAGGGCCTCGATAATGGGGCGGATGATTTTTTGTCGAAGCCCATTGAGGTGAATGAGTTGCGGGCTAAGGTGCGGGCCGGTTTGCGACTGCACCAGCTCAGTCAGGATTTACAAACGGCGAAACAGAGACTCGAAGAAGAGTTGACAGAAGCGGCTGATTATGTTAAGTCTCTTCTCCCTGGGCCTTTGCAAGAGTCGGTTTCAATTGATTCGAGGTTTATTCCTTCTCGCCAACTGGGAGGGGACTGTTTTGATTATTATTGGCTCAATGAAAATCAGCTTGTGATTTATGTGGTGGATGCGGCTGGCCATGGAGTGGGATCGGCTCTGTTATCGGTTTCTGTTCTTAATTTCCTGCGCTCTCAATCTCTTTCAGGGGTTGATTTTTCTCAACCCCATCAGGTGCTAAGGGGTCTCAATGATACGTTTCAGATGGATACTCAAGGCGATCGCTACTTTACGATTTGGTATGGGGTTTATCACCGCCAAGAGCAGTCTCTGGTCTATGCGAGTTCGGGCCATCCTCCAGCGATTCTCTTATCTCCTCATCTCAAGGACGATATGCAGGTTCAACATCTGAAAACACCGGGTTTTCCCATTGGCATGTTTCCGGGAGTAGAGTATAAATCTTATCAGTGTGAGGTGAAACCCCAAAGTATCCTCTATGTATTTAGTGATGGGGTCTATGAAATTCATCAGACTGATGGCACTCTCTGGGGACTTGAGGCATTTAGTCAGTTTTTAGTCGCCCATCAGCACTTATCTTCTGAGTTGTTAGATCATTTGCTCCATTGCATTCATACGTTAAACTCGAACACCATTTTGGATGATGATTTATCTCTACTCCAGGTTAAGTTTCATTAACGGGGAGGCGATCGCTATTCTTTGGCGGCTGCCAGATTTTGCTCAAACTCCTCCCGGCTGTTATATACATCAAATACTCGATCCATGCTGGTGAGTTCAAAGAGCATCCTCACTTGTTCGTTAATGGAGCAGATAAAGAGTTTTCCACCAGCAGAGCGTACTGTTTTCAATGCAGCTACCAGCGCACCTAAGCCAGAACTATCAATGAAAGTTACCTCTTTAAGGTCAATCAGGATCAAGTCAGCACCCGATTGAACTAAGGTGTTCACTTCCTCTCGGAACTGAGAAGCTTTGGTACTATCTAAAATGCCGGAGGGTTGAATTTGTTTAACAACAATTTGATTCATGGGTTCGATCAACAGAGGTTTGCGAGTTATCCCAATCCATTGGATTTAGTTGAATAGGATACTATATTCTAGTTGACCCCATTCTATCCGGATGAACTCAGAACTCAAGAATGTGGCTACAGGCTTTACAGGGAAAAGTTTCCAGCGATCGCCTGCCGGATATTGGGATTGTCTTCAGATTCAAAGCAGGGTATTTTGATTTCAGGAGGGGATATCAATGCATCTATAGAATACAATATCTAGCGATCGCAATGGAACAGAATGATTGTAACAACGGTGGGCAGGGAACCCTATCCCTTTAATCGTTTGATGAGTTGGTTGGAAGTTCTTATAAAACGGGGATTTATCCAGGAAGAACTCATCGTACAGTATGGCAATTCTACAGTTTGGCCCAACATCGAGGGATGTTTTGTCGATCTCTCAGAAACCCAGTTAACCGAGTTCGGGGATCAGGCTCGTTTGATGATTAGCGACTGCGATCCCCAAATGCTCAAGTTTTTGGATCGAACCACTAAACCTTATATTTTGGTTCCTCGTGCCCAAGGCTATAAAGAGCATATTGACGATCGCCAAATGGAGTTAGCTCAGAATCTGGCCTTGGCAGGAGTACCGATTGCTTGGTCTCCAGGAGACCTGGTACGGTTTCTTCATGCTCCTCGGAAAATTTCTCGGTCTACGTTAATGGCGATCGCCAATGAGACGGTGAAACGGTCTCTGAAAAAGGGCCGTTGAGTTGATTGTCTCAAGATCGCCATAGGGTGCTTTTTTCGGTTTTGGCAGAAATATGACTTCGATCGACTCCCCTGAATGTGTATATGAACAATCCAACAAATCCCCCTGAGTTTGCCATGACTTCCTTTGGGGAGTATGGTTTGGTGCAGTTATCGAAAAATTTTACGGTGACTCAAGCGGTGGCATTTAAAGATTATTTTAAGCAGGTCTGCGATCGGCAATCCGATCTCAATCAGATTGTTTTAGATTTAGGACAAACGACATTTATTGATAGTAGTGGTATTGGTGCTTTAGTGGGGTGTCTGAAAATAGCTCAAGCCCACCAGATCGAGTTGGTGATCTGGAGCCTGCATCCGCAAGTGAAGATGGCTTTTGAGTTAACCGGACTCAAAGATGTGTTTACGATCGATATGGGTACGGAGTGCCTCTTAGCTCCCGAAACAGAAGTTACTGAAGTATCTGGGACAACCCATCCATCGGTGCGATCGCCTCTGAAGCGGTTGCTCGATATTGTCGGTAGTTTGGTGGGTTTAGGGATTACGGCCGTGCTGTTTCTTCCCATTGCGATCGCCATTCAAATTGACAATCCCGGCCCCATTTTCTTTGGTCAAATCCGTTGTGGTTGGATGGGGAAACGGTTTAAGATTTGGAAATTTCGCTCCATGGTTGCCAATGCGGAAGCCTTAAAACATCAAGTTAAAAATGAAGCAGAAGGAGCCTTTTTCAAGAATAAAAACGATCCTAGGGTGACCCGTGTCGGTAAATTTTTACGCCGCACCAGTTTAGATGAACTGCCTCAGTTTTGGAATGTTTTAAGGGGGGAAATGAGTCTAGTGGGAACTCGCCCCCCTACCCCCGATGAAATCGAGCGCTACGAAATTCCTAAGTGGCAACGGCTTGATGTGAAACCCGGTATGACCGGAGAATGGCAGGTGAATGGGCGATCGTCTATTCGAGACTTTGAAACGGTTATTCAAATGGATTTGCGCTATCAAGAAAACTGGAGTTTATTGCATGACATTAAACTCATTCTCAAAACCATTGTGGTCTTATTTCACAAAAATGCAGGAGCAATGTAAAAAAAACTAGCAAGAAGGAAACAACCTATCCGCCAGCCGCAAAGGTAAACATCACTAGAGCAGAGAGCAGAATGCCGGGACTGAGCAGTAAAATTAAGGTCAGCAAATCATGGACAGTCATACCCAAAGGCGCTCCTGAATCAACACTACATTTTGTTAGGGTATCCGATCTGTGCCAAAAAGCAAACCAACCTGAGCATTCTTAATCCTAGCTTAAGCTCATCTGCCAGAGAGACTCCAAGTGTTACCCTAAATAAGGATCTCTAACGCACCAGGAGCAAGCATACGGTTTACCCTAATCCTTTAGCTCGCTTAATTGAGCAATTCCAACGCTTACCAGGGGTGGGGCCAAAAACAGCGCAACGCCTCGCTCTCCATGTTCTCAAACGGCCAGAAGCAGAAATTAAAGCTCTGGCCCAAGCCCTACTCGATGCCAAACAACAAGTCGGCTTATGTCAAAAATGTTATCATCTCTCCGCCGATCCTATATGTAGCATTTGCAGCAATCTTAATCGCGATCGCCAAATTTTGTGTGTCGTCGTAGATTCACGAGATGTGATTGCCCTAGAAAAAACCAGAGAATACCGAGGCCTCTACCATGTTCTTGGTGGAGTCATTTCCCCCATGGATGGCATCGGCCCAGAACAACTCACCATTCAATCCCTGGTGCAACGAGTGAGCCAAGACAACATCCAAGAAGCGATCCTAGCCATCAGTCCTAGTGTGGAAGGAGAAACCACCACCCTCTATATCGGTCAACTCCTAAAACCCTTTACACGGGTAACCCGCATCGCCTTTGGATTGCCCATGGGAGGAGACCTAGAGTACGCTGATGAAGTCACCCTAGCTCGTGCCCTAGAAGGTCGTCGAGAACTCGAGTGAACTACCCACACTGTACCGCCCTAGTCAGTGTGGGCTTCCAACTTCACAGAAGATTGCCTCATCTTGGATTTGCGTCCACGAATGGGTCTTACATCCTCTCCATTGGCGTTTGCCTCCCCCGTCCCAGAGGAGGACACTATTCTGATACCTTCTGCTCTAATACAGCGCTTCGCGCGGTAATGGGTAATGGGTAATGGGTAATGGGAAAACCAT